>JAFGTS010000034.1 GCA_016933965.1 Deltaproteobacteria bacterium
ATGAAGAGGATCGTTCGGCTCGACCACCGGAACAAAATCGCCATGATCGAACCGGGCGTCACCTTCGATGAACTCACATCAGAAGCACACAAATCCGGGCTGCGGGTCTTGATGCCCCTGCTTCCGCGGGAAACGAAATCGGTCCTTGCCAGCTGTCTCGAACGCGAACCCTTTACGATACCAAAATATCAATGGGACGCGACAGACCCCTTGATGTGTACTGAAATTGTCTTCGGGACCAGTGACATATACCGGACGGGATCGGCGGCGGGACCCGGCACCATCGAAGAACAGTGGGAGACCGGAGCGGTCCAGAAAAATCCTCTCGGGCCCGGACAGTGGGACGCTCTGAGGCTTATACAAGGGGCCCAGGGAACCATGGGGATCGTGACCTGGGGATCTGTCAAACTTGAACTTCTGCCAACGGTTCAAAAGTGTTTTTTCGCCGCTGCTGAGAAACTGACGGACCTGATCGATTTTACGTACCGCGTTCAGAAATTCAAGCTTGTTGATGTCTGTTTCATCTTAAACGCTATAAATCTCAATGCCATCAGGATGGGTGGAATTGGAGAACCCCGTGGAGAATGTCCCTCCTGGGTGCTCGTGTATTCCATTTCCGGTTACGAGTACTTCCCCGCTGACCGTGTCGACTATATCGAACAGGAAATCAATGAGATAGCAGGAGAGACCGCCGTGACACCGCTGACGGAAATTGCCGGCGTTGCTGCCGAAGAAATTGTCGACCGCATTACGAAATCCTGCGGGGGACCTTACTGGAAAGAACATCTGCGCGGAGACTGCCGGGACATTTTTTTCATCACAACTCTCGACAGGGCTCCCTCTTTTCTCGATGCCATGGATGGCGAAGCAAAACACCATCATTTCCCGCGTGGAAATCTCGGCGTCTACATCCAGCCGATCCAGCAGGGAAGAAACTGCCATCTTGAGTTCAACCTGATGTTCAATGGGAAAAGTGCCGATGAGACCGAGCAGATCAGGGCATTCTTCACGAGTGCCAGTGAGATCTTTGCCGAAATGGGTGCATTTTTCTCACGCCCCTACGGGATATGGTCCGACCTGGCCTACCGGAGAGCTCCGAAAACGGTTGAGATGCTGCAGGTGGTGAAACACATGCTTGATCCCGGAAGAATCATGAATCCCGGAAAACTCTGTTTCGGGAGGGAGGTATAGCAATGGCACTGGAAGATTATGCAAATGACATGTTCGGATGTTCCCGGTGTTCGCTTTGCAAATGGATCCCTCAAAACCAGATCAAAAGCTGGCGTTTCGCGCAGGGATGCCCTTCCATGGACCGCTACCATTTTCACGCCTACTCGGGCAGCGGCCGTATGATCATCGGTATGTCCATTCTCGATGGAAGAAGCGAACTTACCGATGAGGTCGCAGAGATCATATACCGGTGTCAAATGTGCGGCTTGTGCCAGGTCTCATGCAGCGCCATCAGGGATGATATCGATGTGGTCGACGTCATGTATGAAGAACGGGCGCTTTGTGTCAGTGAAGGTTTTCTCATCCCGGAGCACATGGATCTCATAGAAAGCATGAAAAAGGAGGATAACACTCTGGGCAAGCGTAAGGCGGACCGGGGAAACTGGGCGGACGGACTTGACATTCCAAATGTCAACACGGAGCAGGTTGCATATCTGTTTCATGCAGGATGCCGGTACTCCTATGATGAGGACCTGATGGAGGGGGCCCGTACCGTAGTTACTCTCCTGAGGGAATCCGGCCTGAATGTGGGAATTGCCGGGAAAGAAGAATCCTGCTGCGGGGGAAGGGCCTATGAAACCGGGTACCAGGGCGAAATGAAACATTTCGCCGAAGATATGGCCGGCAGAGTAAGGTCATCGGGAGCACATACCCTTGTGACGCCATGTGCAGATTGCTATTACACGTTTAAATACCTGTACCCGAAATGCGGAATTCAGATGGGTGTAACGGTCCTGCACATAACCGAACTTGTTGACCAATTGATTAAGGCAAGCATCCTCAAACCACAAAAAGAGATTCCTCTCAGGGTGACCTATCATGACCCCTGCCACCTGGGAAGGCGCGGCGAACCCTATCTGGAAGGTTGGGCAGGTGGCAACAAGCTCGAGCGTCCGATCCGATTCAAACAGATGGGCACTCGCGGCATATTCGATCCACCGAGAAATATCATACAGGCGATCCCGGCCATCGATTTCGTAGAAATGGAACGGATCAGGGAGTGGAGCTACTGTTGCGGGGCGGGTGGCGGTGTCCTGGAGGCATTCCCGGATTTTGCCAGATGGACTGCGGAAGAACGGATCGCCGAGGCCGAATCCACCGGGGCGGAGGCCATCATCACTGCATGTCCCTGGTGCGAGAGAGTTTTAAAGGATACGGTCGTCAATGCCCAAAGCAATCTCAAAGTCCTTGATGTGATCGATCTCCTGAAAAGCTCAATGGGCGGGGAGGAAACGATATGATTTCGAAAGATGCCTACAGAGAATTAGAGGATGCCCTCGGGGTGGAATATGTCACCACCGAGCCAGCTGTCATGGACTGCTACGCATATCAGCCGACCCACGCCGAGATTCTCGGCCTGGAAACCAAATGGTGCCCCTTTCGCCCGGTCGCGGTTGTCTTACCGGGAACAACGGAAGAGGTCCAGGCGGTGGTGAGGATATGCAACAGGCATGGCCTGCAGTTCAAGGCGTTCAGTACCGGATGGGGGGTCTGGAACGCGCCGGGGAGCGATCATGTCGTTCAGATAGATCTGCGAAGAATGAACAAAATGGAGATCGACGAAAAAAATATGATCGCCCTTGTCGAGCCCTATGCTTCGGGGGCACAGATCCAGTCTGAGGGTATGAAGCATGGTCTTAATCTTCATATGGTTGGTTGCGGATGCCATGCTTCGCCTCTCGCAAGCGCCACGTCGCTGATGGGACCGGGTTGCAGCGGGATCACAACAGGATACAGCCCCCGCAATGTGCTGGGAGTGGAGTGGGTGCTTCCCGACGGGGAGATCCTCAGGATTGGAACAGCCGGTCAGGGCACCGATGAATGGTATTACGGCGACGGGCCCGGACCGAGCTTGCGGGGCATCATGCGGGGAACACTCGGCGCCTGCGGAGGGCTGGGCGTCTTCACAAAATGTGCCTTGAAACTTTTCCCCTGGCCAGGTCCGCCGCAACCGAAGGTGTCCGGCGTTCTGATGGATGCAAAGGCGGAGATACCCGATTCGCACGCCGCCTTTATGTGTTTTTTCCCCAACCTTCAGGGATTTGCCGATGCGCTCTATAAGATATCCAACGCGGAAATCGGGTATTTTCTCGGCAAGCATGCCGTTACCGGGGCTATTCTGGCGGGAACCCTGCCGCGCGCGTACAAGAATCTGGTCAAAAGCGAATTCGTGCGCAGCATCTTGAAGGCACTTCAGAATACCTTTACCATCATTCTCTGCGGAAGAACTAAGCGGGAATATGAGTACCAAAACAAGGTGTTGACACAGATCATCGATGACTGCCGGGGATTCATGCTCGACTTCAGTCATATCCCGATGATGCACTCGATGATCTGGTGGGGATTTATCAGGAACTCCCTGCCACCGGCTATTTTCAGAGCCGGCGGCAGATTTACGACGGCCCTGGGGGGATTTGAAGCGATCGATCAGGCGGTGTTCCAGAGCAAAGTCGGAGCTGAGATAAAGCAGGAGTTGATCGATTCGGGCGATCTCATGGATGATCTCGCCGATAATTCCTGGGGCGGGCTCTATGAAGGCAGCTCCTGTTTGGCCCATCAGGAGGAACTGGCAATATTCGATCCACGTGATCCTCAGCAGAATGAAGGTTCCAGCAAATATGTCGACAAGACCATGGAAGCGGCCGCCAGGTATACGATGACCCCGGGCATAGGATTCGGCGGAGGAGGCGCCATCCCGCATGTGCTGGGCCCCATGATATGCAACTATCATCGGTGGCTTCTCAAGATTAAAGAAACCCTCGACCCGAACAACAGTTCCGACCCAAGTTTTTATATTGCACCGGAATCAGAGAAGGAACAGTATCTGAAGGAATACGCCAGGAGACGTCCGCAGGTCGCCAAACTGGTGGAACAGATACTCATGGCCGGAAAAGAAACTCCCGGTTGAGGGTGTGACCTGTTATGAAATCCTCTTCGATCGCAATTATCATCGAATTGTCGGCGCAGCGGACCGTTGCGGCCGTTTCCCGGGAGTGTCTGCACATGGGCAGAAAGATCGCGGACACTCTGGGCTGCGAGCTTGCCGCCATTGTCTTGGGCAGTTCTATTGACGCCGCCGCAGTGGAAGCGACTTGCTATGATACCGATATCGTGTATGCCATCGAGCATTCTCTGCTTGAAGGTTATGAACCTGAGCTGTATCTGGCAGCCTTCCTCCATAGCTATGAGATATATCGTCCCGCCGGCATCCTCATGGGGCACTCGCTGTTTTCCCAGGACCTGGCTCCCCGCATTGCATGTACCCTCGGGGCCGGCCTGGTGATGGACGCGACGGGATTTGAATTTACCTCCGGCGAGATGCTCTTCATCAAGCCGGTTTACAGCGGCAATGTGATCGCCCACTTCTCGGTTGATACAGAACCGTTCGTGACAACCATCCGTCCAAAGTCGGAGGGGCCCGCCCTTTTTTCTTCCGAACGGCGCGGAAAGCTTGTCTCCGTTCCTGTTGCAATCGACCGGTCTCTCACCACGATCGAGGTCGTGGAAAGGGTCCACGAAGACAATCATGGCATGCGTCTTCAGAATGCGGATGTCATCGTGGCGGGAGGACGGGGAATGGGCGGCCCAGAAGGATTTGATGCGCTTGCAGACCTCGCCGGTGTTCTCGGCGGGACAGTCGGTTCGAGCAGGCCACCCTGTGACCTGGGATGGATTCCGCCGTCGACCCAGATCGGGCAAACCGGCGAAATCGTCAAGCCCGACCTGTATATCGCCGTGGGAATATCAGGATCGACCCAGCACATCACGGGCATGGCGGGAGCAAAAACCGTCATCGCGATCAACACGGACCCCGGAGCGAACATATTCAGGATAGCCGATTATGGATTGATCGCCGATTATCATGAGGCCATCCCGGCATTCACGGAATCGCTGCGTGAGATCATCGGGGAAAGGGACACATAGAAGGTACGGTCATGCATATCATTGTCTGTATTAAGCAGGTTCCCGACCCCGAGGGGCCTCCCGATTCATTTGTCATCAACGAGGTCCTGAACAGGGTGGAGCCCCGGGGTATTCCGCCGGTTCTCAGTCTCTTCGACGAAAACGCCCTTGAGGCAGCCCTCAGGCTGAAAGAATCTTCTGCGGAACCCGTGAAAATTTCGGTTCTCAGCGTCGGCAGACACATTTCAAAGGCTCTTATCCTCAAGGCACTGGCCGCCGGTGCCGACGAGTTCTTTAAAGTGGAAGACGAGCGCTTCCTTACCGACAGTCACGACAGCCATGCAACGGCTTCGGTTATCGTTTCATCTATCAGGAACATGGGTGAATACGATTTGATCCTCACGGGGAGACAGTCGGCTGACTGGAATGGCGGCCAGACAGGCATCGGCATAGCCTCCCTGCTCGGCATCCCCGTCGTAACTCTCGCCCGGACAGTTGAAATTGTCTCGAATACCGCTTTTGTCAAGCGGGTGTCGCCCGACGGCCATGAACTTGTCAGGGTACCTCTTCCCGCGCTTGTCATGACAAGCAATGAAATCGGCATGTTGCGATATCCCACAATGCTTGAACGCCGGAACGCCGCGAAAAAATCGGTGACGGCATGGGATACCGATGATATAGGATTCGTTCCGGTCCAAGCATTGACGGTATTGAAGAAACTCGGAAAACCACAATCCCGGGAAAGGCGGTGCCGGATAATAGAGGGTGTCTCACCGGCAGCAGCGGCAAAAAACCTTGTCTCTCAATTACGGGCTGACCTGGTTATCTCATAAAATGAATGAACTTCTCCTTCGGGGCGCTGTCGGGTTGACACCTTTTCCCTGTATTCCACCTGTCGGTCACCCCTTTTTCCCTTGACAAATCGTTCCGGCAATGGTCAGAAGTGCCCGTTTTAAATTCAGGAAGGTGTTCCGTGGCGGAACGTGACAGCAAACTGGTGCCGATCCTGCGTCAGGGAGTGGCAGTCGTCCAGATGGTCTTTTTCAAACGCCTGAAAGACCACCTGGGCGATCACTATCCCGGCCGGGAGGCGGCCTTCATTCACATGCTCGCCGGCGCGATCATCAACGACATCTTCGGCACTCCCAATAGGGAGGAACCCTTCGCCTCCTTCATCATTGAGAACCGTGATATCGTCGGTGAATCGCTCAGGAGGATCCCCCTGGAGCTGGTCGACATGATGGTACCCCTGACGGACGCCCTGCGGGTGCAGGTCCTGTGCGACGGGCAGGAAGGGATCGACAGTTCATCGATCCTGGTACGTGCCAACGAGTTGAAGATCCTGCTCGTGCCGCGTGAAATACCATTGCCGGCACGGTTCATCCGGATGGTCCGCCGGTTGGGAAACCACTATGACATCATCCTCCCGCCGGAGATCGGGGAACCGAACAGCACCGTTCACTGATCGGGGGAAGACCAGGCGGGAGCTTACAGGAAACAGGCGCAATAAGCACAAAGAAACTGCTCGGCATCGTCGGATCATACCGGAAGCTGGGAAATTCCGAGATCGTTGTCAAATCGACGGCCGAAAAACTCGGAACGGACTGGGAGCTGTCCCTGATCAACCTCCCCCGCCTGAAGATCGAACCCTGCAAGGGCTGCTACGTCTGCCTGCTCGAACCGGTTCCTCAGGCCGCTCTGATCAGGAGCATTCCACCCACGATCAGAGTGATCGCCGTTATTTTCCAGGGGGTTACTGTTTCCTTCAGCAGGAGAAACCCGAGGACCGCGCCGATGACAACGGCGAACTCCCGCAGGGCGATGACGTAACTGACCGGTGCCAGCGTATAGGCAAAAAGTATCATCAGGTACGTCCCCAGGGAAACGATGCCGATCATCAGGATAACCCCCGTGTGGTCCCGCGCGGTCCGTACGATGGTTCCCCGGTATCTTGCAAGGAGTCGCGGCACAAGCAGAAGCACCGTTATCACGATCATGAACCAGAGGTACAGTATGGGGTTCATGGTACTGACACCGACCTTGTCCACCAGTGAATAGGCCGTGATGGTCAGGCCGACGCAGAGGGCGAACCCATAGCCTTTCCCTCCACCGGAACGCCTTCCGACAGCCATTCCCATTGCCGTGACACCGATGAAAATGAGGGTGATACCGCCGGCACCGCAGGGGGATATTCCCTCCCGGAGCACCACGCCCGCGATGATGGCGGTCAGCCCGATACCCGAACCGCGGGCAATGGGATAGACGACCGATATTTCCCCGTATTCGTATGCCCGCGAGAGAAAGGTGAAATAGATCGAGTGGATCACTCCGGTGGCGATAACGTACCACAGGGCGGCCGGCCTGGTCGCCGCATGAATATCGTGAAAGACGACCGCCGCGGCAACGACGGGGAAAAACAGCAGGCACCCGGCACAAAGTGCCAGCCAGAGTATAACAAAGTTGCCCTCCACGTTCCGCGCGGCAAAATTCCACAGCGCGTGGCACAGGGCCGCCGTCAGAACCAGTGCAAACACCCCCAGGGTCATAGTGGTCTTCTCCACGAGTGGAATCCGTGCAGGCACTCATGATATGCACTGTAACAGCTTGAATTGTCAATACATATAATTGTGACTGCTTTTGAGTAGCTGATGTCTCTCCCATCGGGACACCGGCTATAATGATTGACACCCGGTTGAATTTCCGATAATTTTCAAAAACAGTCCTTATTCGACACAACGGTCCGGGACATGCCTGCAGGGCAGCCCGTGAAACATTCGTTGCGTACCCTGTTGCTCAACGAAAGGAGGGGCATCATGAAAAAAACAGTATCCGTTTTATGTATCCTGGCCTTTGTATTCGGCCTTACCGTGGCAGTTGCGGCCGAAACCTTCAACGAGAAGGCGCTCTATGACGCCGCGAAGAAGGAAGGAGAGGTGAACATCTATTCCTATTCCTCACGGGTCTTCAAATTCGGAAAGACCTTCGAGGCAAAATACCCGGGCATCAAGGTGAACGGCTTCGACATGGATTCACCGGAGATCGTGACAAAGGTCCTGGCCGAGCAGGCTGCGAAGAACTACGTCGCCGACGTCATCTTCCTGAAGGACCCCGCAACGGTCGTCAATGAACTCTACCAAAAAAAACTTGTCTATAATTACGTTCCCTCGGACCTTGAAAAACTTATCCCTGCCATGTACCGGGAACCCCTTCTGGTTCACCACGCGAGCGTCGACGCGCTGGTATACAACAACGAAAAGATGAGCGCATTTCCGATAAAATCGCTCTGGGACCTCACAACGGAAGAATGGAGAGGCCGGGTCATCTTCGCTGATCCTCAGAAAATGTCGGAATTCGTTGAGGTCCTGGCAACCATCGTCCAGCATGCCGACGAAATGGCAGCCGATTACAAAAAGGTCTTCGGGAAAGAGATCACACTGAGCCCCGGTGTCGAGAACGCGGGATACGAGTGGATCCTCAGGCTCCTGAACAACGATGTCATCATCCTGGGATCGACGAACAGCGTATCCGAGGCGGTCGGCCTCTCCGACCAGGCGAATCCTCCCGTGGGATTTACGGCATATTCACGGCTGAGGGACAAGGAAAAGAACCCGAATCTCAAATTCGACGTGATCACTTCATTAGAACCGGTCATGGGCATCACCACAGAGGTGGTCATCGCCATGGTGAAGGGCGGGGCACATCCCAACGCGGCCAAGCTGCTGATCCACTGGATGATGGGGGACTCACAGGGTGGAGAAGGGTATGAACCCTACTTCGTCCTGGGTAACTTCCCCGTTCGCACGGACGTGCCGGCACCGCAAGGTTCCAAAAGCCTCGCCGAGCTGAAACTCTGGAAGGCCGACGCCGTCTATGTCTGGAACCAGGGACAGAAGGTACTGGATTTTTGGGTGGCACACCTGAAATAGCGGGATCATGCGACCGGAGGGATGGGCTTCTTCCATCCCCCGGTCGCTCCTGTACTGAATGCAGAACCGCCGGGGCTCATGACCGCGGCGTGAACGTAATTGTGTGTCCTCGGCAGTCATTCCACCGGAACCCGCTGTTTCTATGAAGAATAAGAGAAAAACAAGACGTTTCAGCCGGGTCAGGAACTACATTCGACAACCCCATATCGTCATTTCTCTGGTCCTTCTGGGCATCCTCCTGTTCATCGTCATCCTTCCCTTTGCCAAGATGATAGAGGATTCATTCGTCTGGCAGTTCGCCGACATACGCCTCTCGAGGGACGCCGAGCCCGGAGCGTTGACGCTGTTTCACTGGAAGCGGGTCTTTGCCAGCACGCTCACGCAAAACATCCTTTTCCGTCCCCTGATGAATTCGGTATCAACCTCCCTGAGCGTTTCGGTCCTCGCCATGTTCATCGGTTCCGTTCTGGCCTGGCTGGTGTCGCGAACGGACCTGCCCTTTAAGAAAATAATCGCGACCACGGCGGTTTTGCCCTATGTCATTCCTTCCTATATCCATGCCCTCGCCTGGCTGAACCTCTTTAAGAACAGCCGCATCGGCGGGGCCGTCGGGGTCTTTCAATACCTGACGGGCGTTACCCCGCCGGACTGGCTCTCGTACGGCTACCTCCCCATCGTCATCACGCTCTCGATCCATTATTTCCCCTTTACCTTTCTTCTGGTCTCGGCGGCGCTCACGAGCATCGACTCCCGCCTTGAGGAATCGGGGGAAATACTGGGGGCTACGCGCTTCCATATCCTGCGGCGGATCACATTTCCCCTGGTTCTGCCGGCCCTCCTGTCAAGCTTCATACTGACCTTTTCCCGGGTCCTGGGAACCTTCGGAACACCTTATTTTCTCGGGACCCCTGTTCGATACTACACGCTCTCGACCCAGATCTATTCGAACATCATCAACCGCGTCCCTTCGGTGGGGTATATCCTGGCCTTTGTGCTGATCATCATCTCATCGGCCTTCATTTACCTGAACCAGCGGATGATCGGTAAGAGCAAAAGCTTCGTGACCATTGCAGGCAAGGGGTTCAGGGTTACGGAAACACCCCTGGAAAAACTGCGCTATCCTCTCTTATGTATGATCATCCTGCTCTTTATCGCCTCCGTCATTCTTCCCCTGGTCCTGCTGGTATGGCAGACCCTCACGCTCTATCCGAACGATTATTCGATCGAACACCTGACAATTCTCTTCTGGATCGGGCAGGCCAACACGGCCTTTGCCGAAGGAGAGGCGGGCATACTTCGGAATCCCGCCATACTCGGGGCCGCCTGGAACAGCATCAAACTGGCCCTGGTATCCTCGGTAATTGCCGGATTTCTGGGCATTTTCATCGGCTATGCCGTGGTCAAGGGCCGAAATACAAAACTGGCCTTTGCCGTGGAACAGATGTCGTTCCTTCCCTATCTTGTTCCCGGGATCGCCTTCGGCGCCCTTTACCTTGCCCTCTTTTCACACCGAATCGGCCCGCTCCCGGCGCTGTACGGCACATTCACGCTCGTGGCACTCGTGTGCATCGCCAAGAACCTTCCTTTCACGGGAAGGGCCGGCATCACCTCCATGCTGCAGATCGGAAGTGAGCTCGAGGAGGCATCGGAAACACTCGGTGCCCGATGGATCACGCGTTTCAGGAAGATCATCCTGCCGCTGTCGATACAGGGGGCCATTTCGGGTTTTATCCTGGTATTCATAACGGTCATGCGGGAACTTTCGCTGATCATACTCCTCGTGACCCCTGAAACGAGAACGCTCACCACCATGACCTTCCGGTATCAGGAACAGGGGTATACCCAGTTTTCGAGCGCCATCAGCGTATTGATCATAATAATCGTCGTCTTCGGCGAACTGCTCTCCCGGAGGTTCGGCAGAAAAAACGGCATATGACCGCCGGCGGGTCATGCGGCATCCGACCCCCAGGCTGACAGTACAGAAGAAATGGAAGGAATCCATGGGACGTCCCATCATCGAGGTCGAAAATCTGACAAAAGTGTTCGGAAACATCATGGCTGTTGACGATGTGACCTTTTCCATAGAAGAAAAGGAGTTCCTGATCCTTCTGGGTCCGTCCGGCTGTGGAAAGACGACCATCCTCAGGATGATAGCGGGCCTGGAAATTCCCACGGAAGGTGAGATCCGCCTGAAGGGCAGGGTCGTCTTTTCAAGCGGCAAGGGTATCTTCGTCCCCGCCCGCGAACGGGACGTCGGTCTTGTCTTTCAGAGCTATGCCCTGTGGCCCCATATGACGGTTTTCCAGAACATCGCATTCGGCCTGAAGGTGAAGCGCGAGACAGCCGCCGGGATCAAAAAGAAGGTGACCGACATTATTTCGTACATGCAGCTCGAAGGATTGAAGGACCGGTATCCCCAGGAAATGAGCGGCGGCCAGCAGCAACGGGTCGCCCTGGCACGGATGCTGGTGAGCCGGCCGGACATACTGCTCATGGACGAACCGCTTTCCAATCTTGACGCAAAGCTCCGGCTCGACATGAGGGCCGAGATCAAGAACATACATGCCCAGACGGGAGCAACGACCGTGTATGTAACACACGACCAGGTCGAGGCACAGACCATGGCCAGCAATATCGCCGTGATCAACAAGGGTATCATCGAGCAGACAGCCCCTCCGAAGACCATATATAACAGGCCGGCCAACCTGTTCGTCGCGGATTTCATCGGGAGTCCGTCCATCAATCTGATAGAGGGGACGGCGGATACCGGTGACGACGGAAGGGTTTCCATGACCAACGCACTGTTCACGCTGAAGACCACCTATCGTGATATTCCTCCCGGCACACCGCTCGTGGCGGCCATACGGCCGGAAAACATCTCGATCGTCGCTCAGGAAGGTATCAACACCGTACAAGGAGACGTTCGGACGATCCTTCCATCGGGACCTGAAGCAGTTCTGCGGGTCCGCCATGATACGTTCGTTTTCAGTCTTCTGGTCACCCAGGAAGTGAATCTTTCCCCGGGTCAGTCGGTTCACCTCTATCTGCCCCCGGACAACATCCTGATTTTCGACAAGGGAACAGGAAAGCTCCTGTCTTGACGCATACGGAAGGGATAGACATGATACAGGATTTCATCCTGGAAAACCGAAAGGTGACCGCCCGCTTCCTCGAACTGACACGGAGGGTGCAACCCTCATTACGAGTGGTCCATCACAATGACGCCGACGGCATCGCCGCCGCCGCGGCCCTTTCCACTGCGTTCAAACAACTCGGCCTGACTCACCGGTTGATACCCGTTGAAAAGATCTATGAACCACTCGTGGAGAAAGTCCACACCGGAACCGGCGACATTCTCCTCTATGCCGATCTGGGCGGGCAGTCATCGAGCCTGATCGGCCGGTACGCCTCCGGGAATCTTCTCGTCGTCATCCTCGATCATCATCTGCCGGGAGGTCCCGTTCCTGATAATGTGATCCACCTTAATCCCGAACGTTTCAATATAAGCGGGGACAACGACGCGTCGGGTGCTTCCGTCTGCGCCCTGTTCGCCCGGGAGCTCCTCAGTGCCGGCGGTCTTGACGGGCCGGATGAAACAGCGTGGCTGGCGGCATTGGGCGTCATCGGGGCCGTTGGTGACGGGCAGGAACTGAACGGCGCCTTCACCGGATTGAACGAACTGCTGTTTTCGGAAGCCGTGAAGGCGGGGATGATACAAAAAGACGGAAGCAGCTTGGTACTGCCCCGTATGCGCGGAATGACCGTTGAGGAGATCGTGGAGGTACTGACCCTCCTGGGCTCCGTGGGATTCTACTCCGGCGACGCTGCTTCAGCAAAGGCACTTCTCATGGGAGAAAACACGGATGATGCCCTCCGTCGGGCGGGGCACCTCGGGGAGATCAAGAAAACCTGTTTTGCAGGAGAGATGGCGCGGATCAGGCAAGCGGGCCTCGAAAGATCGGAACATTTTCAGTGGATCAATGTACAGGACCGCTTCGCCCCCATGGGGGTGAAGGCTATCGGTCTTTTTCTTGAAGAGCTGATAGCGCATGAGATCGCTGCAAAGGAGAACTACCTCGTCGGGTTTCAGCATCTTCCCGCCGAGGCACCCGGTATCGGCGGTTTTGACACGGCGCTGTCAAAGATATCGACCCGCGTGCACCCGGAATTGAGACGATCGATCGAAGAAGGAAAACTGCCCGATTTCATGAGCCTTGTCCCCGGAGCGACCGCTCTCGTCAAGGGTATCGCCGACGGATGCCACCGTTTTGCCGCGGGATCGCTCATCGACAGGGGTCTTGAGGAGGACTTCATCAGGGCCCTCGAAAAGGTCCTGAGCCAACACTCCGGTACATTTTGACACACACCCCCTTTCCATCCTCCGGTCAATGGAGAAAAGAGAATCCTTTTGAAGCGGCCATTGAAACGTTTTTTGTGATCGCGATTCGAGAATCGCGATCCGGAAAATCAGTATCGTTTTATTGTTGCGTCGATGCTTTTCTGTTATATGGTTTTGTGATTTTCACTCTGTCACTGTGCCACTTTGCCACTGTAAAACGAAGGAACCCGAACGATGGGCCTGTTCACATTTCTATCCGGCAAGGATCCGGAAGAGTACGAAAGAAAAGGTGATGCCTATTTCGAGCATGGCGAGATCGGCGCGGCCAAGCTGGAATACGAGAACGCCCTAATCAAGCTCGAGAAAAAGCGCCCCGGCGACGAGAGCGGCATCCGGCGGCTTGAGGAAAAGATCATCCGCGCCAGGGAATCGCTGGCGCGCGCCCACCGGGACGGCGCAGCGGAACTGATGGATTCCGAAGAATACGATGATGCCCGGGACCTGTTGCTGCTCGCCCGGGAACTGACGCAGGATCAGGCGCTGAGAAGTGACATCGATACGCTTATGCAGGAAATCACGGCCCGCAGAACAAAGGAATTCTCCGACGGATCGCCGGACATGCCGGAACAGGGTGAGCATGAAGCACCACGCTACCAGGAAAGGGACGATGAATACTTCACCACCCTGGTGAGCGCTCTCCCTGAAGACATCCGCAATGAGTATCTTGACTACGGTGAACCCTTTCGGGAAGGGTACCTGGCGCTCAACCGCGGGGATTATGAAAGGGCGCTCACGCTCCTGACCGCCGCCCGGGAGGAACGGCCGGCGGGGAGTCATATGCTCTATGAGATCGGCACGGCCTGCCTCAACCATGGCTCTCTGGAAGAGGCCCGCTCCGCCGCGGAACAATATGTAAAGGAGAATCCCCTGCTGCTGCGGGGCTACCACCTTCTCTGCGAGGTCCTCTGGGAAATGACGGCTTTCGATGAGGCCCACGCCCTGATCGGTTCAAGCCCCGCCGAACTGGGGCGCTCCCTTCCCCTGCACCTGCTGCGGGGAGAGACCCTGCATCGTGCGGGCAGGTACAATGAAGCGGAGTCCTTCTACACTCAGTGCCTGGATTCCTTCGGCAGGCATGAGACCATCCTGCGGGCGTTGGCGCTGAACCATGAATCCCTGGGCAGGACCCAGGCTGCGCACCGGCTGTACGGCGAGATCATGACCGAATGCCATTGCAGCCGTACCCGTGTCGACCCTTTCATCAAGGACCGGTATGCCGAGACGGCCTTCGCGCTGGGAACCCGAACCGGCGCCATCCTTGAGGTCTACCTGTCCCTTGCCGAGGAGATACCGGAAGAACGGGCACGGTATTTCCACCGCATCAGCCGGATCTACGAGGACCAGGGATTCGAGAACGAGGCCCTTCGCTACCGGGCGCTCGCGGAAAAGCTCGAGGCATGAGAACGGTTTCATCCGATCCCCATAACGCCGCAGCGCATCACTTCTCTATGTCACATTTTCAATTCCGGGGAACGCCGCGCCTGATGAAACATTAAAAGAACCAGGAAATTAGTTGCTTACGATTCCCCAGACCATTATAATGAGGGCACCTTCGGGGGGCTTACAGACAGGGGGACATCATGAAACTGAAAAACAGGAAGGTTGTTCTGAAGGGGAAGGACGGGGATATCCATGTCAGGAGAAACCAGTACGGCATTCCGGAGATCCAGGCCCAGAGCCTGGCGGATTGCGCCTACGGGCTTGGATGGGTCCACGCCTGCGACCGCCAGCTCCAGATGATGCTGACCCGTATCCTCCTGCAGGGCAGAGCGGCGGAACACCTGAAAGGCGATCCGGAACTCATAGAGATCGACACCTATATGCGTCGGATGAACTTTCTTCCCGACCCCGACGGCGAGATGGACAAGCTCAAACCGGATATCCGGCGACAGCTCCAATCCTACGCCGACGGATGCAATCTGTATCTGTCGGAGAACAGACCGATCCTTGAATTCAGGCTCCTGGGATATGACCCGGAACCCTGGGAGATCAAGGATACGTTGCTCATCGCCAAGGTCTTCGGATTCATCGGCCTCGCGGAAGCCCAGGGAAACATGGAGAAATTCCTGGTACAGATGATACAGAACGGCTGTGAAGAAGAGAAATTGCGCGAGCTGTTCCCTTACCTGGTCGAGGACATCAACCATGATCTGATACAGAAGATCACCCTGACACCGCCCCTCGTCCCGGAAGTGCTGCAATGGATCGGAAAGGCTCCCCTCTTTTCCGCCAGCAACAACTGGACCGTATCGGGGACACGGACCGAATCAGGGAAACCCATTCTTTGCGGGGACCCGCACCTGGAGGTGAACCGCCTGCCCTCGGTCTGGCAGGAAATCGTCATGTCCGTGCCCGGCAACAGGCTTATCGGCGTCAGCGTCCCCGGCGCGCCGGGCCTTATTCTCGGAAGGACGGATTTCATCGCCTGGAGCGCGACTTACGGGTTCATGGACGTGCTCGATTACCGGATAGAACGGTGCAAGGACGGAAAATACCACCGAAGGGACGGGTGGCGGGATTTCAGGCGGCGCCGGGAAACCATCGTCGTGAAGAAAGGAAGACCGGTCATCATCGATGTCTATGAGAACGAACACGGGCTCCTGGAGGGAGACCCCGGCAGGGAAGGTCATTATCTTGTACTTGGATGGTCCGCAAAAGAGGGCTGCGGGGCGATGGACATGGACGCCGTCCTGAACCTGCCCGGCGCCCGCACCGCACGGGAGGCGATGGAACTGTTCAAGCAGGTTGACGCGTCACCCATGAACTGGGTCGTGGCTGACCGGGATGGGAACATCGGCTATCAGATGAGCGGGAGATTGTTCAACCGGCCTGAGGGAGTGAGCGGCCTGCTGCCGCTCCCGGGATGGGAGGAGCGTTACGATCATGACGGGTTCGTGGACAAGGACCTGCTTCCAACGGAGTACAACCCCGAAGAAGGGATCATCGCCACGGCGAACCAGGACCTGAACTATCTGGGACGGTCGACCCCTATCAACCTGCCCATGGGCAAATACCGGGCGGAAAGAATAAAGGATCGGCTCCGTGAAGGAGGCACGCTGAACGTGGATTACATGAAAAGCATGCATTTTGACCTTTACTCCCTTCAGGCCGAGCAGTTCATGGAGCGAATCAGGCCGCTTCTGCCCGACACGGAGAACGGAAACATCCTCAGGGACTGGCACCTGAGATATGAGACCGATTCAAAGGGTGCCATGCTTTTCGAGTCGGTCTACCGGGCGCTGATCGCGACCGTCTTCGGCGATCACGGCTTCGGGCGCGCGGTGGTCGATTATGTTCTGAGAGAAACAAGCCTCTTCAACGATTACTATGAAAATTTCGATACCATTCTCCTGAAGGAGACATCCCCCTGGTTCGAGGGGATGACCCGTGAGGAGATCTACCGGCAGGCCATCGATGAGGGGCTGAACGTCGAGGCGCTACGGTACGGTGAGACGCGCAGGATCATGCTCTCACATCTCCTGTTCGGCGGCAAGTTGCCCCGTTTTCTCGGGTATGACTACGGGCCGATCGAACTGCCCGGCTCCAGCGCGACCATTCCGCAGGGCCAGATATTCAGAAGCGCCGGGAGGCTGACCACCTTCTGCCCCTCCTATCGATTCATCGCGGATCTGGGAAGCAAGGGAATACACACCACCCTGGCGGGTGGTCCCTCGGACAGGCGGTTTTCAAAGTGGTACGTGAGCGACGTGAAGAACTGGCTGGACGGCATATACAAGGAGTTGCAATGAAACGGCGACGGCGGCTCCGGCATGCGACCGCTCCGGACCGCCTCGCTTCGGAATGACAGCAAGCCGTCGTACCGCTCCTGCAGGTCACCCAAACGACGAAAAAGATGAAGAATTATACATGCGGTTTGTGATATGTTCAGTGCTTCTGAAGGGCGATATCCACTCGTAATATCAACCTCATGCTCAGATTCGCCCGACGGGCCGCTCCCGCGTGAACGCGTGAGGCCCCCGATGACGGGGAGTTTTGCGCCGATGGAACGGCGGACCGGCAGAGAATATTTTCAAGTGGAAAGGAGTGTACCATGAATTATCTGATGCAACCGAAAAAGTACAGGACCCTCACGGGCGACGCGGGATTTCAAGCGATGCTGGATAAGACCGTCACCTTTTTCGAGACCATGGGCAAGGAACGGCTTCTCGATGATTACAACAAGAAGGTCTGGTATCGGGAATTTGTCGATTTTATCGGCAGAGAGCAGATATTCGCCAAGCTTTTGACCCCGATCGAATATGCCGGAGGGGATCCCGACTGCCGGTGGGACACGGCTCGGAACAATGAGTTCAGCGAACTCCTCGCCTTTTACGGCCTGGGGTACTGGTACTGTTTCCAGGTGACCATCCTGGGGCTGGGCCCCATCTGGATGAGCCCCAACGAGAAAGCCAAGCAGAAAGCCGCCAGGCTCCTGAAAGAGGGCGCTATTTTCGCCTTCGGTCTCTCCGAACGGGTGCACGGCGCCGACATCTATTCCACCGAGACGGCCCTGACGCCCAAGGACGACGGCACCTGGGTGGCGAACGGCGAAAAATACTATATCGGCAATGGTAACGAGGCGGAGATGGTCTCCACCCTCGGAAAGGTCAAGGACGAAACCGACGACTATGTCTTCTTCGTCACCAATTACCGGAACAAGGCCTATGAGCTGAAGAAAAACGTCATTTCCCACCAGGAGTATGTGTCCAATTTCGCCCTCCATGATTACCCGATCACGGAGGATGACATCCTCTCCCGGGGACCGCACGCCTGGGATTCCGCACTGAACACGGTGAACATCGGCAAATTCAACATCGGCCCGGCATCCATCGGACTGGCCGAGCACTGCTTCTACGAGGCCATCACCCACGCGGCGAACCGCATCCTCTACGGGATGCGCGTCACCGACATGCCCCACGTGAGAAAAAATTTCATGGACGCCTGGCTGCGCCTCGTGGCCATGAAGCTCTACCAGCGGCGCTCGACGGACTACTTCAGAAATGCCGACGCGAACGACCGCCGCTACCTTCTGTATAATCCCACGAGCAAGATGAAGGTGACCCTCCAGTCAGAGGATGTGGTCAACCTTCTGTGGGACGTGATCGCGGCGAAGGGATTCGAAAAGGACACCTACTTCCACATGGCCGCCTCCGACATGCGGGGGCCCTCCAAGCTTGAGGGTACGGTTCACGTGAACGTCCAGCTGATCCGCAAGTTCATGAAGAACTACTTCTTCAATCCCGCGGAATACACCGCCGTTGAACCCGACTTCTCAGCCGTGGACGACCTGTTCCTGTTCAACCAGGGACCGACGAAGGGCCTCGGCGCGGTCCAGTTCCACGACTTCGGACCCGTCTTCGAGGCTAACAAGGGCCTGCCGAACGTGGCGACCTTCATGAAGCAGTTCAATATTTTCAGGGAATTTCTGGAAAAGGCGGGCCCCGACAAGATGCAGGACATGGACCCCTCATTTTCCCTGCCGCTGGGCGAGATGTTCTCCATCGTGGTGTACGGCCAGCTGATCCTCGAACAGGCACGGATCGACACTGTCGACGAGGACATCATCAACCAGATATTCGACTTCATGGTACGCGACTTCGCCCTCTTCGCCCTCCAGATCTATGGAAATCACAGCACCCGGGATGAACAGCGGACCTTCTGCAGGGATATCATGACGATCAAGGCCGTCGGTGACAACGAGCAGTATCAGCGTGTCTGGGAGAAGTACGTATTTCCGTTGAACGGCGAGTACGCGATGAACGAGTAAACGGCCGTCAAAACGACGATGACTGAGGCGGCTTCGTAAAAAGCCCGGTAACACGGCGTGCGCTGCTGCGCGCGGGGGGACTTCTTACGAAGCCGTCGATCGTTCCCTCATCTCATAATACCGCAACAGGGCCGCCAGTGACCGTGCCGCCCGGTCAGGATCATTGTAAGCGGGAATGCCCTTTTCCAGGAGACTCCGCATCAGTTGCTCCTGGAGACTCCGGTATGTGTAGACCACCACGGGCTTGTCGTATTTTTTCGTTACCTCGATGAAGCTGTCACCGAGCCGGTCCATCATGGCAACGGTCTCTTCAGCGGCCTTATCGGGCTTCATTCCCGTACGTTCCAGCATCGGTTTGACAAAGATATGGGGTGACAGGATATAGATCATCAGGATATCGGTATTGGTATCCCGTAAAAGCACGTCGGGTATTTCCCTGAATTCGTTCATGATGTCCTTGCTGAAGGTGATGTCCACGGGATTTTGCAGGCTGGCCGTATTGGGAAGATAGGGTTTCAGGGCGTCGATCGTGTCACTCGAAAGCGCGGGTACTTCCAGGCCCGCACGCCCGCAGGAATCCGCCGCCGTCGCCCCCGGTCCCCCCGAGTGGGTCTGAATGACCACCCGGCGGCCCGCCGGTTTCGGCAGATTTCCCAGCGCGAGACAATAATCAAATAATTCCGTAAGGTTGAATGCTCGAATGATGCCGCACTGGCGGAACATGCTGTCATATATCTCATCGGGTCCCGCCAGGGCTCCCGTGTGTGAAACACCGGCCCGCCGGCCCGCCTCGGAGCCTCCCGCATAGAGGGCCACGATGGGTTTCCGGGGCACAACGGAACGGGCCATCCGGATAAAGTCCTTTCCCCGGCGTATCCCTTCGATATACAGGGCGATCACCTTCGTATCCGGACAGGCCCCCAGGTACTCGATACAGTCGACGAGATCTATGTTGGCCTCGTTCCCCACGCTGAAGGCGGTGCTGAACCCCAGACCGATCCGGTAGAGGTAATTATGCATCTGCGTAAGGAAGCTTCCGCTCTGTGACGCCAACCCCACGAACCCCGGAGGACCTTCCGCCTGGATCGGCGTGGGATTGAACTTGAGATGGGTATTGACGACACCGAGGCAATTCGGCCCCAGAAAGCGGATCCCACAGGTATCGGCGATCCGGGCCAGTTCTCTCTGCAGGTCGACGCCGCTGTCGCCGGATTCGGCGAACCCGCCGGAAATGATGGCTGCGTGCCTGATACCCTTCCTGCCGCACTCTTCCAGCGTCCGGGAGACGATGTTCGTGGGGAGAACGATAATGGCCAGGTCGGGAACGGCGGGTATCTCATCCACGCTCCGGTATGCCGTGAATCCCTGTATCTGCTTTTCTTCCGGGTGGATCGGATACACGGCTCCTTCATAGCCGAGGGCTATGAGGGATGACAGCATGATAGAGCCCATCCGTAACGGATGACCGGAGGCCCCGAAAAAGGCAATACTTTCAGGATTCGCGATCGTATACAGCGGGCTGTCCCGATGTGACGTGAGCATGCTTCCCTCCTTGAGAACGTGATCGAAAAATCAAGAGATCGGGCGGCACGCTTCTTTTCCGCAGGGTGTCCGTGGTCCCGGCCATACCCTGCGAGCACCCCCTCAAAAGCATGGAAAGGGAACCACGTTTGGTTCGATATGTCAATTGATTTTACGGGAATCGGGACACCCGGGCCGGCACAGGGCATGTGAACGCATCCCCGGAAGAGTTCAGCGGGCCCCTTGACTGAGACCCCGGAAAAACATAGGATCTGGTATCATCCAAGGAGAAAACATCATGAAACCTTACAGCGTATATGTTACCAGGCTCATTCCCCGGGAAGGGATCGACCTTCTGAAGGAACACTGCGACGTGGAGGTAAACCCGGATGATCGGCCTCTGACCCGGGAGGAGCTTCTCGACAGGGTCGGTGGACGGGACGGGGTTATCAGCCTTCTCACCGACAGGATCGATGCCGAGGTCTATGACGCGGCCACCGGTATCAGGGGGTTCGCCAATTATGCCGTCGGCTACGACAACATCGACGTGGCCGAGGCAACAAGACGCAAGATCCCCATATCGAACACCCCCGGGGTGCTGACCGATGCAACGGCCGAGATGGCCTGGGCCCTGCTCTTCGCCGCGGCGCGCCGTGTCGTTGAATCGGACGGTGTCATGCGCTCCTGTGGCTGGAAGGGCTGGGGGCCGCTGCAGTTCATCGGCGGCGACGTGGGAGGCAAGACCCTCGGTATCGTCGGTGCGGGTCGCATCGGAACGGCCATGGCATTGAGATCAAAGGGATTTTCCATGAGGGTGCTCTACACGGATGTGTCCGTGAACAAGACCCTGGAAGACGAGCTCGGCGCGGAGCGGGTGCCGTTACGCCGTCTTCTCGAAGAATCGGATTTCATCAGTATCCATGTCCCCCTGATGGAAGAGACACGGCACCTTTTCAACCAGGATATCTTCAGGAAAATGAAAACCACCGCCTACCTCATCAATACCTCCCGCGGTCCCGTGATACATGAAGCGCACCTCGTCGAAGCCCTGCAAAAAGGGACGATCGCGGGCGCCGGGCTCGATGTCTACGAATTCGAGCCGCGGATGGTGGAGGGACTTGCCGAACTGCCGAACGTGGTCATAACGCCGCACATCGCCTCGGCGACGCGACAGTCCCGGACGGGCATGGCACTGAAGGCGGCCGGGAATCTCCTCGCCATGCTCAGGGGCGAGCGACCGCCGGACTGCGTGAACCCGGAAATCTTTTCGAATTAGGATCGTAAGGGATTGTGTCTTGAGAGCGTTCCGGGCGATGGAACCATCGCCCGGAACACGGATCGTTCAGGACCTTTTCAATAATCGTAGTCGCCCATGTCAGGCGGCATACCACCGGGCATTCCCGGCATGGATGATTTCTTTTTCGGTTTCTCGGCAACCATGGCTTCCGTCGTCAGGAGCAATGATGATACGGAGGCGGCGTTCTGAAGAGCGAAACGGACGACCTTCGTGGGATCGATGATACCCGCCTTTACCATGTCGGTGTAATTACCGGAATCGGCATCGAACCCATAGTCATTCTTCCCTTTCTTGACCTTCTCGACCACCACGGAACCTTCAAAGCCGGCATTGTTCGCGATCTGCCGCATCGGTTCCTCGAGGGCCCGCCGGACGATGTCGAGCCCGTGCATTTCGTCACCGGACAGCTTCAACTTCTCCAGACCCTTGAGGGCCCTGATGAGCGATACGCCCCCGCCCGCGACGATCCCCTCTTCCACGGCGGCCCTCGTGGCGTTCAGGGCGTCCTCGACACGGGCCTTCTTCTCCTTCATCTCTATCTCGGTCGCCGCCCCCACCTTGATGACGGCAACGCCGCCGACCAGCTTTGCCAGGCGTTCCTGAAGTTTTTCACGGTCGTAGTCGGACGTGGTCTCCTCTATCTGGGCCCGGATCTGTTTTACCCGGCCCGCGATCTGGTCAGGCTTGCCCGCCCCGTCGATGATGGTCGTATTATCCTTGTCGATGGTCACCCGCCGGCAGGTTCCGAGATCATCAAGAGAAGCGCCTTCCAGCTTGCTGCCCATTTCTTCCGAGATCACCCTGCCTCCCGTCAGGACGGCGATATCCTCAAGCATCGCCTTGCGCCGATCGCCGAACCCGGGGGCCTTCACGGCGGCACACCGCAGCGTCCCGCGGATCTTGTTGACCACGAGCGTCGCCAGGGACTCACCCTCAATATCCTCGGCAATGATGAGAAGCGGCCTTCCCATGCGGGCGACCTTTTCCAGAATGGGGATCAGGTCCTTCATGGTACTGATCTTCTTTTCATGGATCAGGATGAACGGTTCTTCGAGGGCGACCTCCATTTTCTCTGCGTTGGTGACGAAGTAGGGTGATATGTATCCACGGTCGAACTGCATGCCTTCCACGATATCCAGGACGGTTTCCATGCTCTTGGCCTCCTCGACGGTTATGACACCCTCCTTGCCGACCTTCTCCATGGCTTCGGAAATGATGCCGCCGATAGTGATGTCATTGTTGGCCGAGATCATACCGACCTGGGAAACTTCCTTCTTATCCTTGATGGTCTTTGAGAGTTTTTTCAGTTCACCCACAACGACCTCAACAGCCTTGTCGATACCCCGCTTCAAATCCATGGGATTCATACCGGCGGCGACAAGTTTTACCCCCTCATGAAAGATGGCCTGGGCCAGGACCGTTGCCGTCGTTGTTCCATCACCGGCCATATCGGAGGTCTTCGACGCCACCTCCCGGACCATCTGGGCCCCCATGTTCTCGAACCGGTCTTCCAGTTCGATCTCCTTGGCGACGGTCACACCGTCCTTGGTGATATTCGGCGCCCCCCAGGACTTTTCGATGACCACGTTTCTCCCCCGTGGACCCAGGGTGACCTTTACCGCGTCCGCCAGGGCATCCACTCCCCGGATGATCTTTTCCCGGGCATCCATATCATACTTGATAATCTTTGCAGCCATCCCGTAACCTCCTTATATCATTAATTATTACAATATTGACTTTGTGTATCCCCCGTTATCCCTGAATATCGATCCCTGCCTCACCGCCGGCACCTTTCCCGAAAGAACAACCCTCGATCCGGTCATGTTCTGTTCCTGATGCCGGTTTTTCTCTCTCGCTCATCTTCCTGGTTATAATACGGTACCGGCTGTCCCGGTATCCCGTCATGGTTGCGATGGAAATGACCCGTTTTCGGCGCGGGGAACAGTATGGGGCGGATGGAATTTACAGAAAGCCATGATAGGGAAATAAATGAAACACGACCGAAGCTCCATTACTTCATTCTGAAGGTGTATTCATCAAGCCATAAATTAATCACGGCTGCGGCCATGTCAATAGGGCCGGATTAATTTTTCAACAGCCCGGGTCTTCTTGTCGATCCACGTGTCCCGAAAGATGGCCCGATTGCCTGCCGCGGGCGGGGCAAAGCAGGTATTTTCTCCCCTCCATAAAGGTTAAAGCTTAAAGTATAACTTCTTGATTTATGATGACTTCTCAGATTTGTGTTGACACACACCTAAATTATCGATATTCAAGCCTTTACGGGCTTACAGGCAATCAAAATACAGTCTTTATGAAAAATGATCTCAGGCGCTTTTCGGGACGCAGAGGACACTACCATTCGCTTTCCGGGAAGAGGACACCGGCCGGGAATGAAGGGACCCACATCTCTATGAACGGCCGGAAAACCTTGATACATCGGCATATGCCGAGATTTGAAAGACCATGATTGAGGTGATCTATGGCAGACTATGACGCGATTGTAATCGGCGCCGGCAACGGCGGGTTGACCGCCTCCTGCGCCCTTGCCCAGAAGGGGCTCAAGGTCCTGCTCCTGGAACGCCATAATATTCCAGGCGGTTGCGGCACGACCTTCTGCCGGGGACGCTTCGAGTTCGAAGTGGCCCTCCATCAACTGAGCGGTCTGGGCAGACCTGAAAAACCGGGGCCCCTGCGCATGACCTTCGATAAGCTCGGCGTAACGGAGGACCTGGAATTCGTTGAAGCAAAGGACCTGTATAATTTCGTGATGCCCGACGGGTTCAGCCTTCCCCTGAAGACGGAGATCACTCAGGTTATCGAGGCCATTCAGAAAAAATTCCCCCACGAAAAAGAAGCCATAGGGAAGTTCTTCGGCCTCATGGAGCGTTACGCAAAGGATATGTTGAGCGCTTTCATCTTCCGTGATCCCGAGCCGTCCCGTGAAAAGTACCCGACGCTGTATGCATACGCCCTGCGTGACGCTGAATCGGTCCTGAACGATTATTTCAAGGACCCCCTGCTCAAGGCGATCCTTGCTGCCTACTGGGGCTACCTGGGCGTTCCTCCCAGCCGCCTCTCCTTCGCGTACCTGGCACTTCTCTTCTTCCAGTACACGGAATTCAAGCCCTTTCATGTCAAAGGCGGTTCACAGGCCATGTCGAACGCCATATTCAACAAATTTCTCAGCTATGGCGGCAAGGCACGATTCAACTGCGGGGCCGCGAAGATCGTCGTAAAGAACGGCGCCGTCCAGGCGGTGATCACCGAAGAAGGAGACGAGATCACCACGAAATATGTGGTTTCCAACGCCTCCCAGGCATACACCTATATCCATATGATCGATCCGGCCCAGGTGCCGGACGGGGTGTTCGATGAGGTCAAGTCCCGGAACGTGGCCATCTCGGCCTTTGTCGTCTTTGCCGGCTACGATTGCGAACCGGAAACGCTGGGCATCACGGAATCAATGAACTTTATGCTCGCCAACACGGATATCTCGGCCCAAAAGATCGTGAACAACATGTGGAACCTGGGGCTCAAGGACGATTTTATGGCCTTCAGTTGCTATGACCTGATCGATGACAGTTTCTCCCCGCCCGGGGCATGCCAGACGAGCGCGGTGGCCGTGAAATACGGGGACCCCTGGCTGACTATACCGCCCCATAAATACCACGATGTCAAGTTCCGGTGCGCTGATGAAATGCTGAACCGCATGGAGCAGGTCTTTCCGGACATACGGAAGCATATCGAGGAGATAGAAGTGGCGACACCCCTGACCTTCATGCGGTATCTCGCTCACCCCGGCGGGTCGATCTACGGGTACGAACAGCTTATGAAGGATTCGTTGTTCTTCCAGCCGGACCGCAATTCACCGATCAAGGGATTGTACTTTGCGGGCAGTTGGGCGGGGGACTGCGGTTTCGAACCGACGTTCAATTCCGGTGTAGCCGTCGCCCGATCGATCAGCAGACAACTCGGAAAATAAGAGGAGTGGAATCATGAAACAGGGAATATGGCAAGAATTCGATGGATATAATGATATCGTTCGTGAGATCGAAGCGACCCGGAAGTACCGTGAGAACATCATCCCCGACAAGTACCTGACGAAACCGTTCATCGAACGGCTCCACCCGCCGAAGATGGACCTTCGGATCACTGAGGTCATCGAGGAATCTTCCACAACGAAAACCTTCCGCCTGGTATCGGATGACCATTACCTGCCGCCGTTTCTTGCGGGGCAGTATATCACCCTCTATCTGACCATCGGAAATATCAGGACGGGCCGCCCCTACAGCATTTCATCGTCACCCAATCAGACCGGATACTATGACATCACCGTACGTCGCGTGGAAAACGGCCTGGTCTCGAACCATCTCCTGGACGAGGTGACTACGGGCGATGTCATCGAAACATCGGGCCCGTCGGGGAATTTCTATCACAATCCCCTGGTCCACGAAAAAACCATGGTCTGTATCGCCGGCGGCAGCGGCATCACGCCCTTCATGAGCATGATACGGGAGATCGCCGAAAGCGGCCTTGACCGCACGGTGTTCCTTTTTTACGGGAACAAGAACCAGGAGGACGTCATCTTCCACGATGAACTGGTCCGTCTTTCCCTTACGCACGCGAACATCACGTACACACCGGTCATCGAGGAACCCCTGGAAGACTATGACGGCACATGCGGATTTATCACCGGCGCCGTGGTCAGCGAAATTTCGGGCGATCACGCCGGCAAGACCTATTTTCTCTGCGGTCCCCGGGGCCTGTATGATTTCTGCCTCCCGGAACTTGAAAAGCTGGGGGTCCCCCAGCGGAAGACGCGCCGGGAAATGTACGGCCCCCCCCTTGGCATCACCGATTACCCCGGATGGCCCGCTAAGATCAAGGCGGAAGACCGGTTCACGGTTTCCGTCAAAGGAAAGAGATCATTTCAGGCGAAGGCGGGGGAATCATTGCTCACCGCGCTGGAAAACAACGGCATACTCGTGCCGTCCCTCTGCCGCTCGGGTGAGTGCAGCATGTGCCGGGTGAAGATCCTTTCAGGGAGCGTCTATCAGCCGGCCGGCACGATGGTTCGAAAATCGGACCGGAAGCATGGATACGTGCATTCCTGCGTCTCTTTTCCCCTTGAGGACCTTGAAGTCCTTGTGTAGCACGGTTTAACAACGGATTTTGAAGGGGCCGCCCCGGGGCGGCCCTTTCTGTCCCCGCCGCGTTCAGGACAGCCCTCCCATTCCCGCCCTTCAAAGGCCTTGTCGCCATTTCAAATATTCCTTGACAGGCAGGATGAATACATATACTAAACCATAAAGTTACACTTCATGCTTCATTATTTCCCCGCTCGCGGGAAGACACGTCCCGTGCCGGGATAATCGAAACAGTATAAAGATAATCAGAGGAGGTTGAAAACATGTCGCTTCTTGAACGGATCCATACCGAGGAACATCGAATCTTCAGAGACGCTCTCAAAAAATACCTCGAAAAGAACGTGGTCCCCTACGTTGAGGAATGGGAGGAACAGGGGATCGTCCCCCGGCAGGCATGGAAGGATTTCGGTTCCCAGGGTTTTCTCTGCACCTGGCTGCCCGAGGAATACGGGGGCTCCGGCGTGGGATTTGAATACTCCGTCATGATCATCGAGGAAATGGAACGGACGAACCAGTTGGGTTTCGTGGCGCCGCTCCACAGCGATGTCGTCGTTCCCTACATCTATTCCTTCGGCAACGAAGAACAGAAACAGAAATGGCTCCCGGGCTGCGCCAGCGGCGACATCGTCACCGCCGTCGCCATGACGGAACCCGTGGCGGGCTCGGACCTGGCATCCATCCGGGCCACCGCCGTCCGCGACGGTGACGATTACATCATCAACGGACAGAAGACATTCATTTCAAACGGTATCATCTGTGACCTCGTCGTCGTGGCGGCACTGACCAATCCCGCGGCCCCCTATGCGGGGATGAGCCTCTTTGTCGTCGAGGACGGGACCCCCGGCTTTGTGAAAGGCAGAAAGCTCCACAAGATCGGCATGAAGAGTCAGGATACGTCGGAGCTTTTTTTCGAGGACTGCCGCGTTCCCGCCGCCAACCTTCTCGGGGAGGAGGGGAGCGGTTTCAAGTACCTCATGGAAAAACTGCAGCAGGAACGGCTGGTCTCCGCCTGGGGATCACAGATCATGGCCGAGATGGCCCTTGAATACACCATTGATTTCACGAAATCCAGGGTCGCCTTCGGACGGCCGGTCTCCCGCCACCAGCACGTCTCGTTCAAGCTCGCCGAGATGGCCACGGAAGTGGAACTCGGAAGGACCTTCATGGAATCCTTGACACTGGATCATATTGATGGAAAGAACATCGTCAAGAAGGTGTCCATGGCCAAATACTGGATCGCCGAGATGGCGAACCGCATCGCCCAGCAGGGGGTCCAACTCCATGGCGGCTATGGATACATGGAAGAATATCCCATTGCTCGTCTGTTCCGGGACGTCCGGGTCCAGACCATCTTTGCGGGAACATCGGAAATCATGAAGCTCATTATCTCCAGGATGATGGACCTGTAATGGAATCCCGGCGGAGGGTGACGGGGCCTGTCATCGGTTTTTCAACCACAAAGGAGGGAACCTTATGGGGAAGAACTTCACCTGCTGGCCGAAAGGGATTTTTCGCGCGCTCAGTTACCCGGAAGTGCCGATCTTTGAGATCATCCGCTCTTCAGCGAAGAAATGGCCCAATCGCAATGCCCTGATCTTCGCGGGCATGGAAATGACCTACCGCGAACTGGATCAGCTGTCCGACCGGTTCGCGGCCGCCCTCCACGCACTGGGCGTACGCAAGGGAGACCGGGTGGCGCTGTACCTGCCGAACAGTCCGCAGTTCGCCATCGCCTACTACGGCCTGCTCAAGGCCGGCGCTGTCTTCGTACCGGTCAGCCTGTTGCTGGCGGACCGGGAGATCACCTTCCAGCTGAACGATTCAGGTGCCGAGACCTTTATCGGGATCGATCTTTTCTATCCCGTCGCCAAGGAAGCCCTGTCAAAGTCGCCCGTGAAAAACATTATCCTCACGAGCCTGGCGGACTGCTACCCGCCGGTGAACGCGCCGGTCAAGCTGCTCTCGAAATCACCCTTCGAGGAGGGGATCATCGATTTCACGTCCCTACTGCGCGACTATCCCGCCGAAGCACCTGACATATCATTTCAGGTCACGGAAGACCTGGCGCATATCTCCTACACGGGCGGAACCACGGGAACACCCAAAGGGGTCATGGTCACCCATTTCAACGGTGTCGTGGCATCCTGCCAGCTCCAGTACTGGTTCACGGGCGGTGATGTGACCTATGAGGACGGGATCTTCGGGATCAGGCGGGAAGCGGGTGATTCCCCGGAGGACCACCCCGTCAAGCCGGGCCGTGAAATGTCCCTGGTCGTACCGCCCTGGTTTCATGCCATGGGAACCTTCGCCTTTCTGAACATGCAGCTCCTCGCGGGAGCCACCCTGGTGGTCATGCCCCGCTTCGATCCGCAGGAATTTCTCGAAGCGATCCCCAAGTACCGGGCGACCATATTCGGCGGCGCGCCGCAGCTCTTTGTCCCCATGGTCGAGCACCCGGTGTTCAAGGAGATCGACATGTCCGACATCAGCCTTGTCGCGTCCGGGGCCGCCCCGATCTCACCGGGGCTTCTGGAAGCCATGAAGGCGAAGATCCCCGGCGCCGTCACGGAGGCATACGGCCTTTCGGAGGCCACCGTTGCCTGTTCGTTCGGCATCGCAGAACGGGAAAAACACCGCATGGGTTCCGTGGGGCTGCCCATACAGGACACAGAGATCAAGATCGTGGACACCGAGGATTTTTCAAAGGAAATGCCCACGGGCGAAGTGGGCGAGATCTGCGTCCACGGCCCCCAGGTGATGAAGGGATACTGGAATAAACCGGAAGAGACCGAACAGGTCCTGACAAAGGACGGCTGGCTTCTCACCGGCGACATGGGCAGGTTCGATGAGGACGGGTTCCTCTATATCGCCGACCGGAAAAAGGACATGCTCATTTACAAGGGATATAATATCTACCCACGCGACCTGGAGGAGGTGCTGAACGCGCATCCCTCCGTGGCCCAGTCCGCCGTGGTCGGGAAACGCGACGACCGGTTCGGTGACCTTCCCGTCGCCTTCGTGCAGCTGGTCCCGGGCGCAGCGGCGACGGAAGATGAACTCATGGAGTATGCCAACTCGAAACTGGCGAAATACAAGAAGATCAGGCTCGTCAAGATCATCGAACAATTGCCGGTGAGCGGCGTGGGGAAGATACTCAAGCGGGAGCTGCACCCGGTGGTGGAGGAGCTCGAGATCAATCTATGAAACGCAGGAGGAACGGTTGTGAAGACGGTACTGGCATTTAACGGAAGTCCGCGGGGAGCAAAGGGCAACACGGAAAAGATCCTTCAGCCCTTCCTTGAAGGAATGCGCGACGCGGGTGCGTCGGTGGAGACGTTGTACCTGAAGGACCTTGACATCAAGGAGTGCCGCGGGTGTTACAACTGCCACATGAAAACGCCGGGCCGATGCATCATGAGTGATGACATGGACTGGATCGGAGAGCGGATCAAGGCAGCCGACGTCCTTGTCTTCGCGACACCGCTCTATGTCTTTACCGTCAGCGCCCTGATGAAGCTGCTCATGGACCGGTTCATCATTTTCGGAGACCTCAAGCTCTCCTATACGGACGGCCTGACGGGCCATCCGCCCCGCGATCCCGACAAGAAATGGGAGTGGGTGCTTATTTCCAATGCCGGTTTTCCCGAACGGGAACATTTCACCGCTCTGGAGCTGACCTTTGAAAAGTTCGCCTGGGCCTTCGGTGGGGGAACGCACGCGTCCGTCGCCGCGCGGATACTGAAGGGAATGGGAGAAATTCTGACCGTCAAAAAACTGCTGCCTCAATTCGAGTGGTTTTTCCAGGCATGCAGGCAGGCAGGCCGCGAGGTCGCCGAACAGGGAAGGATCGCCCCGGAAACCCAGGAGATCCTTGACCGGCCGTTCATCGATCTCCCCGTCGAACAACTCGTCTCGATCCTCAATCAGAACATCGATAAGGCGCAGAAGCTCATCATGGGAAAAGGCTGACCGGCGGCGGCAACAGGGCCGCTCTTTCGGAAGTGCGAACAAAAGAGGGGATGGCCGCCACAGGCCATCCCCTTTCTGTTCATCCGCGATAGACCAATCCGTCAGGCGGCGGAGGCCCCTTTCCTCTTTTTATCCAGATCCCTCACTTCACGTCGCAGGATCTTTCCCACGGCGCTCTTGGGCAGTTCATCGATGAACTCTATGTCCTTGGGAACCTTGTAGGCCCCGAGGTTATCCTTGCAATGCCGGATGATTTCCTCGGCATCGGCCGTCTCCCCGGGCTTGAGGACGATATAGCATTTGACCGTCTCACCCCGGTACTCATGGGGAACACCGATAGTACAGGCCTCGAACACCTTGGGATGTTTGTAGAGAACATCGTCGATCTCCGCGGGGTAGATATTGTAGCCGCCGGCGATGATCATGTCCTTCATGCGATCGACGATTGACAGGTACCCCTCTTCATCCATGACACCCACATCACCCGTATGAAGCCACCCGTCCACGATCGTCTCCGCCGTTTCCTTCGGCTTCTTGTAATAGCCTTTCATGACCTGGGGGCCCCGGAAACAGATCTCGCCGCTTTCCCCGATGGACATATCCTTTCCGTCCTCTCCGACGATCCGGATATCGGTGTTGCACACGGGCAGGCCCACGGTCCCCACCTTGATCTTGCCGCCCCAGGGGGTCACCGTCGCCACGGGGCTCGTTTCCGTCTGGCCGTATATCTCGAGAATGGTCGAACCCGTCGCATCCTTCAACTGCCTGATGATCTCAACGGGCAGGGGCGCCGCACCGGAGAAAAACCCCTTGATGAAGGTCACGTCCTGATTCTTGAACTTCGGCTCTTTCAGCATACCCACGTAGATGGTGGGAACACCGCCGATGTACGTGGGCTTGTACTTGCTGATCATGTCGGCCAGCGCCTTGGGTTCCGGCCGGGGAATCAGCACGTTCGTCAGTCCCGTCCAGACGCAGAAGTTCTGACAGAGGTATCCCGCCGTGTGAAAGACGGGGAAGATGTACAGAAGGCTGTCCTTCCCGTCTTCGAGATCGTGGATCCAGTATCGCAACTGCTGGACGTTGCTCGAGCAGTTAGCATGGGTCAGCATCACCCCCTTGCTGACGCCGGTCGTGCCCCCCGTATAGACGAGGGCGGCAAGACCGTCCCATTCAGCCTGTATCTTCACCGTACTGTCAGGGTATTGTTTGATGAGTTCCGTGAATTCATATACCCCGGCCTGGGGTTCGACCTTCCTGAACATGTCCTTTTTGACGAAGGGGAAGAGCTGCTTCGCCGGAAAGGGGAGAAAATCGTTAATGTGGCAGGTGATGATCCGTTCTATTTTCGTCTTACCCTTCAAAGAAAGCGCCCGCGGCAGCAGAAGATCGAGGGTGATCAGCGTCGTGGAATCGGAATCGTTCAGTTGGTATTCAAGCTCCCGTTCCGTGTACAGGGGGTTGTTCATGACGGTGACGCCGCCGATCTTGTATGTTGCATAATTCGCGATCACCATCTGAGGAATATTGGGAAGGAGCATGGCCACCATGTCCCCTTTTTTCACTCCCAGACCGATGAGCGCATTGGCAAACCGGTTGACCAGGGAATTGAATTCACGGTACGTGATCTTTTTACCCATAAAGTTCAGGGTATTGACCGACGGGAACCGCTTCGCGTTCCTTTCGAGCACCTCGGCCATGGTGATCTTCTCAATGTCCGCCTCATAGGGCACACCGGGCACATAGGACTTGTGCCAGAACCGTTCGAATGCCATACACGTCCCTCCTTTTCAGATTATTTCCATGTTCGCGCGTGACGAAACCCCTCCGCCGTCCGGTCAGGGGCGTTTTTTGAGCTCCTGTTCCCGCAATTCCTTTCTGAGTATCTTCCCGACGGCGGATTTCGGAAGTTCATCAACAAATTCATAGAGTTTCGGGGCCTTGAAGGCGGCAAGCCGTTCCCTGCAGAAGGCATCCAGTTCTTCGGCGGTCAGGGTCTCCCCCGGTTTCACCACCACAAAGGCCTTTACCGTCTCACCCCGGTATTCATGGGGAACGCCGACGGTGCAGGCCTCGAGAACGCGAGGATGCTCATAGAGTATTTCATCGATCTCCCGGGGATAGATATTGTATCCGCCGGCGATGATCATGTCCTTTGTCCGATCCACGATATAGAGAAAACCGTCTTCATCGAGCTTTCCGATATCACCCGTGTGAAACCATCCGTTCCTGAGAGCGGTGTCGGTTTCCTCGGGCATATTGTAATAGCCGGCGCACATCTGAGGACCCCTGAAAACGATCTCACCCTCTTCACCGGGGGCCAGTTCCCGTTCTCCCGTTTCCAGATCGACGATCCGCATGTCCGTGTTGGGCAGGGCGACGCCGACGCTTCCCGGCTTGTGAAGTCCCCGCCAGGGCGTCATGTGGGTGATGCCCGTCGATTCCGTCATTCCGTACCCCTCGATAACGCCGATCTTCGCATCGGAAACTCCCTTGAGGGCCCCGATGGTTTCAACGGGCAGGGGCGCCGCACCGGAAAAGAAGGCCCTGATAAAGGACAGGTCCGCCGTCTTGAAGGCCGGGAGATTCAGTATGCCCGTATAGATGGTGGGAACGGCCAGGAATATGGAGGGTTTGTACTTGAGCGCCATGTCCAGCGCGATCTCCGGCTCGGGCCGGGGAACCAGTATGATCTCCCAGGCCCGGTACAGGCAGATGCACATGACGAGCAGGAACCCGGCCATGTGAAAGAAGGGGAACAGGGCTATCTCGCTTTCCTTGCCCTCCTCCATGTCAAAGAGCCAGGCCCCGACGATCTGCACGATCGATGAGATATTGCGATGTGAAATGATCGCTCCCTTTGATACCCCGGTGGTACCGCCCGTGTAAGGAATGATCGCGAGATCGTCAAGCTTCGGGTGTGCCGGTGCGTCGGTGCGTGAACTTCCCCGCATCAGATCCATGAACTGGTAGTATCCCGGACGTTTCCTGTAGGGCGCGTACATTCCCTTCTTGACGAAGGGAAACAGCTGCTTGACGGGAAAAGGAAGATAGTCGTTGATGTGTGCCGTTATGATCGTCTTCAGCCGTGTTTTCGTCTTGAGCGCCAGCATCCGTTCCGCCAGCAGGTCCAGAGTGATCAGGACCGACGCGCCGGACATGTTCAACTGGTGTTCTATTTCACGATCCGAGTAGAGAGGATTGACGGGAACCGCCGTCGCGCCCGCCCGCCATATGCCGAAATAAGCAATGGTGATCTGGGGCACGTTCGGCAGGAGCAGGGCCACCCGGTCCCCCGCACCGACACCGATGGCGCGAAGGGCGTGGGCGAAACGGTTCGACAGGGTATCAAGTTCGCGGAACGATATCCGCTTTCCCATAAATATCAGGGCTGTCTTTGAGGGATACTTCCCGGCGTTTCGGCTCAGGAACTCCGATATGGTGAGTTGCTCAAATTCCAGTTCCGGCGGGATTCCGGTGACATAGGCCCCATGCCATATCCTGTTGAATGCCATGATTCGACCTCCTGGCGGTTAGGTTCATTGCATCGCGTAATATGGCAATCAGCCATTGAACCGCGGTTCCCCGGATGAGTTCCGCTCACGTCCGCTCCACGTATACCGGGGATCACTCCGTCATCATTCATCGAACAGCAAGGGACGGTTCAGTGGCGTTTTCTATCGGTCCATGAAGACCGGCTTACGCTTTTCAATGAAGGCGGCGACCCCCTCCTTCTTGTCGGCACTCTCGGCCAGCCTTCCAAGAAGCGTCCGCTCCATCTTCAAGCCCTCGGCAAGGGGCATCTTCAGACCCTCGACGACGGCCGTGACGATCGCACGCACGGCCAGTTGGCCCTTTGAGGCGATCTTGCCGGCGAGCTTTCCCGCTTCTTCAAGAAGTGATGCATCGGGAACAACAGCGTTTACCAGGCCGATCTTTTCTGCTTCGGCCATGCCTATGAATGCGCCGGTCAGCATCAGCTCCATCGCTTTCGCGGAACCGAGAAGCCGCGCGCTTCTCTGGGTGCCGCCGAATCCGGGCAGGATCCCGAGCCGTACCTCGGGCAGCCCCATTTGCGCCGATTGAGCACCGATCCTGATATGGCAGGCGAGGGCCAGTTCAGTTCCACCACCAAGGGCCAGACCGTTGATTGCGGCAATGACAGGTTTCTGCGAATGTTCGATCAAATTGAGAATTGACTGGCCCCGCTCCGCCATAGATTCGGCTTCTGATGCCGTATTGATCTCCTGCATTTTCTTGATATCGGCACCGGCGATGAACGCCATGCCTTCACCGGTGATGATCACCACCTTGACCGCCGGGTCGTCCGCGATGTCACGCAGTGATCTTTCCAGATCATTGAGAACATCTTCATCAATGGCATTTAAGGGAGGGTTATCGATCTTGAGGATCGCAATACCTTTTTCATCTACATCATACCGGCATTTCATAACTGATCCTTTCACGGTTCCTTTGCATGATCCCGATACAGATGGATATGGAAACAAAAGGTGAAGCATGAAGTATAACTTTAAGCTACACTATCGCGTCTTCCGGCACCTGTCAAGAAAAATATGCGGAGGCCTTCATTCCTCATCCTCTTCCGGAACCAGTGCCGCCTGGTTCGCGGCGCCGAAGCGCAGGCCGGCCGATATCCCGCGATCCCGGCCGTGCACGATCGCTTCCTTATGATGTTGCGCTTCTCGGGCCGGTTGAAGATGAACCACGCAACCGGTCCTTCCCGCCGAATGATGAATATTTCCTGGTCTCCCATGGGGTCTCCTTTTCGACCGGTTTGTTTTACAGTCCTTCCATCCGGGCGAGAATTTCTCTCATGATCTCATCGGCACCGCCGCCTATCGACATGAGACGGGCGTCCTTGTAATAGCGTGACACGAGGGTTTCGTTCATGAATCCCATGCCGCCGTACATCTGCAGGCATCCGTCGGCGACACGCGAAATAAGCTGGCCGGCGATCAGCTTCCCCATGGACACCTCACGGGTCACATCGATACCCTCCATCTTCATCCTGACGACATGATAGGTGAGCTGCCGAAGCGCCTCGATCTCCGTCAGCCAGTCGACCAGCCGGTGTCTCAGGACCTGCCGGACGATCAGGGGTTTCCCGAACACGATCCGCTGTCTCAGGTAATCGACGGTCATGGCGATGATGTCCCCGGCGGCCACATAAAGGAAGGGAAGGGCTGAAAACCGCTCATGCTGAAACTGCTGCATCTGATAGATGAATCCCTCTCCCTCTTCTCCTACGAGATGCTCTCCGGGAACGCGGAGGTTGTCGAAGAACAGTTCGGCCGTATCGCTGCTCCTGAGACCCATCTTATCGAGCTTCTTGCTGACATGAAACCCGGGAAGATCGGTGGGAATTACAAAGAGACTGAAACAATGATGGCCCCGTTCATCGCTTGTCCGTGCCAGAAGAGTCAGAAAATCCGCCTGCGTGCCGTTCGTTATGAATGTCTTTGAACCATTTATCACATAGGAATCTCCATCTTTGACCGCCCGCGTCTTGAGCGCGGCAACATCGGACCCGGCATCGGGCTCCGTCACCGCGATGGCCGCCACGAGGTCGCCGGCGACGGCCCCTCGAAGGAACCTGTCCTTCAGATAGTCACTGCCGAACTGGGCGATGGCGGGTGTCGCCATGTTCGTCTGAACCGCTATGGCCGTGGGCACGCCGAATCCGTGAATATGTCCCAGTTCCTCCAGAAAGGCCGTTTCGAACCAGTAATCAAGACCCTGACCTCCATACTGTTCATCATAGCGGATGCCCAGCAGTCCGAGATCTCCCATTTTTTTGAACAGCTCATGGAGCGGGACCGTGCGCTCTTCCCACAGGTCCATACAGGGGTTTATCTCATTTTTCACGAAGTCATATACGGTGTTCCGAAGCATCTGGTGATCCTCATTGAAATAGAGCCGTGCTGCTGCATTTGATTGTGCCATCATCCGTGTCCCTCCTGTTCTCATGAAATGGTCGATACACCGGCAATACAACATCCGGCCGACGGAACATCCTCTTTCTTTCGTTACAAGAAATTCACGCGAACCGGCAACTTAAAGTATCACTCTAAGCTTTACGATAATTATACCACACCGGCCATCCTGTCAAGACAAGAAACGAGGCCCGGGGATGTGTCCTGCAAACCGGCAAAAACCCGGCAGGACGGCGGAAACGACCCCGGCTCCCGGGTTGCATGGAGGCATCCGGAACCTGTTTCGTCACTCCCTCCCGAAGAGAAGGAAAAGCGACAAAAACAGCTTGACAGGGATCCGGCAACCTTGTAATAAAGTCTAAAGCTGAACTTTAAGCTTTAGTATAACGAACAGGGCCTTTCTCAACGCATACCAAGGGGGTGTAAACATGAAACAGGAAGATTATGTGTGGGATTATCGCGATCCCTATGCGTGGATGGAGCGGGTCAGAGGGCACAATTTCCCGCCCATGATGATCACCTGCGCGGTCACCGGCGGTGTTCAGGGCAAGGAAATGAACGAAAACCTTCCCGAAAGCGTCGAGGAACAGGCGGATGCCGTTTACGAGGCCTACCAGGCCGGGGCGGTGTCTGTTCACCTGCACGCAAGAGATCCGCAAAATCTCTCCATGACCACGAACAATCCGGAACACTATTCACGGCTGAACACTCTCATTCGCGAACGTTGTCCGGACATCATCATCAATAACACAACCGGCGGCGGTCCCTGGCTTTCCACGGAAGAGCGCATGTGCTGCCTCTTCGCCGACCCGGCTCCGGACATGGCCAGTTTGAACCTGGGACCATTCATGCTCAAGGTCCCTCTGAAAGACCGGAAAGAACCCCTGCCGAATCCACGGCCCGGATTTCTTTTCGATCAGTGCATACCGACGAGCTACAGCGACGTTAATCTGTATGCGAAAACAATGCAGGAAAAAGGCATCAAGCCGGAAGTGGAACTGTATCACCCCGGGCAGTACTGGGTCCTTCTCGATCTGATGCGTGAGGGCACGATCGATCCGCCCTACATGATCCAGTTCGTCATGGGGTTCCAGACATCTTCCTTCCCGACGCCGGCGAATGTCCTCTCCCTGATAAACGAATTGCCTCCCCAGTCGATGTTCTCCCTCATCGGCGTGGGACCATTCCAGATCCCCATGAACGTCTTCTCCATTATGATGGGAGGTCATGTGCGGGTCGGCATGGAGGATAACCTGTATTTCCGCAAGGGGGAAAAATTGCAATCCAACGCCCAGTTGGTGGCCCGCATCAAAGGGATAGCGGAAGAGATGAACAGGACGGTGGCAACTGTGGCCCAGGCCCGGGAAATGCTGGGGCTTCCCCAGAAACCGTAAGTAACACGGCAACGGTTGCTCCGGTAAGATAAAGCCGTGGAACAACGAATGCAGGAGGAATGTTATGGATGTTGAAAACATGTACTATCACGGTCGTATCAACGTACCCTACAAGTGGTATGTCGGTGCCACAGGAAGCCGGTTCCTCGTCGGGCTGAGAGATGGAAAGGAATTCTGGGGTATCACGTGCCCGAAATGTGGAAAGGTATATGTGCCGCCACTGAAGACATGCCCGGAATGCTTCGTGCCGAACGAAGAGTGGGTACGGCTCGCGGATACGGGCACCGTTGAATCCTTCACGGTCGCCCATTACTCGAACGGTGTTTCTCCGTCGGACATCCCTTATGTCCTGGGTCTCATCAAGATGGACGGCGCCGACGGTTCATTTCTTCACTATATCGGAGATGCCGATCCCGCCGACGTGAAAGTGGGTATGCGGGTCAAGGCGGTCTTCGCCGATGAACGAACGGGGAACATCATGGATATCAAGCACTTCGCTCCGGTAAACGAATAAGGAGAGGGACTATGGAAAAGGTAGGTATTGTCGGTGTTGGTCAGACCATATACGAACGACGGAAAACAGACACCTTCGCGGAGCTTGTATTCGAAGCCTGCACCAGCGCCCTCGCCGATGCGGGGATCGGAATACAGGATATCGATAACGTGGTAACCGTCTCAAATGATTTCTGGGACGGACGGACGATTTCATCCATGGCCATTCAGGATGCCGCGGGCGCATGGGAAAAGGACGTATCGACCGTCGAGGGGGACGGCATTTTCGGCGCTCTCTACGGAATGATGCGAACCCTCTCCGGTTCCTTCGACACGACGCTCATCGTGTCACACGTGAAGGGATCGGAGGGAAACATGAACCTCATCACGAACGCCATGTTCGATCCCATCTATCAGCGGCACCTGGGGGTGGACGCCACGACATCGGCGGCCCTGCAGGCCCGGGCGTACATGGAAAAAACGGGGGCGACGGAAGAGGACTTCGCCAGGGTGTCGGTGAAAAATCACGGAAACGGCGTGAACAACCCCTTCGCCCAGATCCGGAAAAAGATCAGTCTTGAGGACGTTTTGAATTCTCGCAAGATATCAGAACCATTGAAACTTTATGACTGTTCCCCCATATCCGACGGCGCCGCGGCCATTGTTCTTTCCAATGAGAAGGGGCTGGCGAGATTCAAGAAGGACCCGGTATGGATACTTGGCGTGGGGCATTGTTCCGATTCCTATTCCCTGGGATATCGCGACCTGACGTTTCCCCGGGCATTGCAGGCCGCGGCGGGCAAAGCATTTGCGTCGGCAGGGATCAAAAACCCCTTGAAGGAACTCGACGTGGCGGAAATCGCCGATGCCTATTCCTATATGGAACTCATCTGGTACGAGGGTTTCGGTTTCGCCGCCGAAGGCGCGGGAGCGGACCTGATCCGCTCGGGCGCGACCGCAATGGACGGGGCACTGCCCGTAAACCCCTCCGGCGGGCTTCTGTCCGCCCATCCCGTTCTGGTGGCCGGTCTGGCGCGCATCGTCGAGGCGACGCTTCAACTCCGGGGCGAGGCGGGTGACAGGCAGGTTAAGGGGGCGAAAAAAGCCCTTGCACACGGAATCAACGGCCCCTGCGGACAATCACACGGGGTCTTTGTGTTGGGAGCATAAGGGAGGCTGATATGGGTAAGAGAGTAGCCGTTGTAGGTTTTGGACAGACGAAAGGACGAAGTTCCCGCAAAGACGTGAATGGACAGGAACTCATCAATGAAGCGGTTGTAACGGCGCTGCAGGATGCGGAACTGACAATCCGGGACATTGACGCCATCGTCATCGGAAATATGGATCATTTTGAGGGCATTAACTATGTCGACACCTGGAGTGTCGAGGGCGCGGGCGGCGTCATGAAGCCCATATTCAAGGTGACCACGGGTGGGACGACGGGAACGACCGTCGCCATGAGCGCCTATTATCATGTCGCCTCAGGCATGTTCGACCGGGTGCTCGCCATCGGCTGGGAAAAGAACTCCGAATCGGACACCACGGGCGCCATTATCACCGCCTTCGACCCCGTATGGGAACGGCCCAACCTGGGCGGAGCCGTCGCGGGACTGGCGATCGAGGCAAGCAAGTACATGAGCAACTACGGGGTCACCGAACGGGACGGGGCCCGTGTGGCGGTGCGGGAACGTCTCCACGCGCTGAACAACCCTTACGCCCACCTGCATCAGGAGTGGATGAAGGGTATCCCGGTGGATCAGCTGGTCGATCTGATAGTCGGGTCCGAGCAGAATGTCATGCTGGCGTATCCACTTCGGATGAGCGACATGTGCCCGCGGACGGACGGCGCCGCGGCGGCCGTCTTCGCGTCCGAAGATGTGGCCGAAAAGATCGCCCCGATCCCGGCCTGGGTCCTCTCCACGGTGAACAGGCATAATTTCGCTCTCGCCGGCGATGTGGACATGGACCGGAACACAACCATGGCAAAAGCCTCAAAAAAGGCCTTCGAGAAAGCGGGAATAAAGGAGCCTCTCAAAGAGATAGATGTCTGCGAGCTTTATCTTCCCTATTCATACGCCGGCCTCAAGTGGATGGAGGATTACGGCTTCTGTGAATACGGTGAAGGCCCGAAGCTGCTCTGGGACGGTGTCACCGACATGGACGGCGAGCTGCCGGTCAATCCTTCCGGCGGTGTCATGAGCTCTAATGCCATTGGCGCGACGGCGCTCATCCGCGTCGGTGAGGCGGCGACCCAGGTGATGGGCAAGGCGGGAACCCGGCAGGTGCCGAAGGATGTGAACATCGCCTTCGCAACGGGCTTCGGCGGTTGTTACTGGGCTGACGTAATGATCCTGGGCAGGCGGAAACCGGCCTGATCCTTTTTGAACGCGACGGAGGAACATCATGGAAAAAAATGAACAGAAGAAAAACGAACAGGAGCTTCTCACCGTAACGTCCGGTGACATGTTCCAGCCCTACGACTGGAGCGTCGGATTGTTCGGATCCAGATTTCTGGCCGAGCTCAGGGATAATAAGAAGATATACGGCATAAAATGTCCGAAGTGCGGAAAAGTGTACGTCCCGCCCCGCAAGATCTGCGGCAGTTGCTACGTGGCGATGGATGAATTCGTACCGTTATCCGATGAAGGTGAAGTGTATGTCTGCACGATCGTCCATTTCGGCTTCGTCGATCCCGAAACGGGCAAGCAGCGTCCTGTTCCATATGGATACGCCTTCATCAAGCTTGACGGCGCGGACACATGCCTCACCCATTTCGTCAACAGCACCGACCCGGAGAAGTTCAAGGTCGGCGCCCGGGTAAAGGCCGTCTTTGAAGAAAAACGAAAGGGCAGTATCGCCGATATCAAACACTTCGATATCATCGATTAGTCTGTTCCGCTGTATCATTGGGGAGGTTTACATGATTGAAGAACGGTTCAAGGAAATCGCCGAGATCGCCGTAACCAGTATCGAAGCGATCAAACGGACAGGGATCCGGGTCACCGACATGCAGGAAGGGTATGCCAAGATGCTCATGCCGCTGGAGGGAAACATCAACCATGTGGGCATGATGTATGCGGGGACGCTCTTCACCCTGGGTGAGTTCTGCGGAGGCATCATATACGGAGCCGCCTTCGATGTGAACAAGTACTACCCCATCGTAAAAGAGGTGACCATCAGGTTCCGCCGCCCGGTCCTTACGGATGCGACCATCGAGGTGTCACTCAACCGGGAGGAAGCCGAACGTATTCAGAAGGTCTGCGATGAGCAGGGCAAAAGCGACTTTGTCCTGAACCTGGAGATCAAGGATGCCGGCGGTACGGTCGTGGCCCTCGTCGACGGGACCTGGCAGATCAGGCAGATACCCAAGGAGATGGGAAACCCATTCAGGTAGACCGACGGCGGCGGGGTTTCCTTCCCGCGTCACAGGGAAAACAATGGCCGCAGTGTACGAATGAGCGGCGGGGACCGCAATCTGCAATCCCTGCCGTTCAGGGGGGTAATTCCGAAAAGGAGGGAACCATGGAAAAAATATGTTTTGAGGATTATCAACTCGACGAAGTGCTGGTCAGCCCGGGCCGGACCATCACGGAAGCCGACATTGTCATGTTCGCCGCCCTCACCGGTGACTGGCACCCCATTCACACGAACGTGGAGTACGCCAAAAAAACAATTTTCGGTGAGCGGATCGCCCACGGCATGCTGGGTCTGACCATCGGGTCGGCTCTCATATTCCGCCTCGGTCCCTATGTATTTACACCGAAGAAATTCATCGCCTTCTACGGAATGGACAAGATCCGTTTCACCGGTCCCATAAAGATCGGCGATACGATCCGGTGTGAAGCGAAGGTCGCCATCCTCAAGGAACGGGATGAAAAGACGGGCGTTATCGGCTACGAGGCAGCCATAAAAAATCAGCGCGACGAGAACTGTGTCGTTTTCTCACCGCGCATTCTTGTCGGCAGGCGGGACAACGATTGAAAAGGGGCTCTCTATGGACTTTGAACTGACGAAAGAACAACAGATGCTCAAAGAGGCGGTCGCCCGCTTCGTTGATGACCGGGTCATTCCCCTGGCACCGACCATCGACAACGACGGGGCCTTCCCCGAAGAAAGTTTCAGGACCATGGCGGAGATGGGGCTTTTCGGCATAACGATACCCCAGGAATACGGGGGGAGCGGGGCGGACCTGCTTTCCTGCGTGGTGGTGATGGAGGAACTTGGAAGGGGATGCGCCGCAACGGCCAACACCTTCGGTGCTCATGCAATTCTATGTACCGAAAACATTTACCGGAACGGCACCGATGAACAGAGAAAGCGGTATCTCCCGGACCTGATAGCGGGGAAAAAGATCGGCGCCATCGCCATTACGGAACCGGGAGCCGGCTCCGACGCGACATCCTTGACGACCCGGGCCGAGAAGCGGGGTGACGCCTATTACCTGAACGGAACGAAGATGTTCATCACGAACGGACCGGTGGCTGATGTCATGGTCGTCTACGCAAAGACGAACCCCGAAGCCGGCCCTCACGGCATCAGCACGTTCATCGTTGAAAAAGATTTCCCCGGCTTCTCCCGGGGCAAATCACTCAAGAAAATGGGGGTAAAGGGGTCCCCGACGGGCGAACTGATCTTTGAGGACTGCCGGGTTCCTGCTGAAAACCTCCTGGGAAAAGAGAACGAAGGTATCCGGGTGCTGATGAGCGGTCTTGACCGGGAACGGATCACCTATGCCATCTGTCCCATCGGGGTGGCTCAGGGTGCCTTCGATGTGGCATTCAAATATGCCTGTGAGCGCGTCCAGTTCGGCGCACCCATTATCAGCTTTCAGATGATCCAGGAGATGGTCGCCGACATGGCAACGGACATCAATGCGGGACGTCTCGTGGGGTACTGGGCGGCGGCGGAAGCGGACCGCGGGAAGCGCGTACGGCTCGAGGCGTCCTACGCAAAGCTCTTCTGTTCGCAGGCCGGCCTGCGGGTCGTTGACCGGGCGATCCAGATCCTCGGCGGTTACGGCTTCATCAGCGAATTTCCCATTGAACGCATGTATCGTGACATCAAGGGGATCGAGTTCGGTGCCGGCACCACGCAGATCCAGAAACTCATCATCGTCAGGGAACTGATGAAAAATCTCGGATAATCAACTTCTTGACTCTATGGCAGCGTGCCTGAACGCCTCCGCGCGGCGCGCTGCCCTTCAAAATCGCTTCTTAAGAAAACAATTCGCCATCTTGCATTACATCCCCAATTCACCGTATAATCACTCTGTTAAATCTCAACCGGCACGTTACAGGATTCTCCTGTTCATTTCCCCACCAATACACAAGAATGATGAAGACAGAAGGAGACGGGATCATGGCGAAAAAGAAAAAGATCATTGTCATCGGGGGATCGGCGGCGGGGCCGAAGGCCGCCGCCAAGGCACGGCGGTTGGACAACGACGCAGATGTCATCATTCTGCAGAAGGACCCGGACCTTTCCATGGCATCCTGCGGATACCCCTATTACGTGGGTGGCTATTTCGACGACCGCAACATGCTGCTCTGCACACCCACAGGCGTCACACGGGACCCGCAATTCTACCTCAACGCGAAGAACATCGACGCGCGGGTCAACTCTGAAGTGACAGAGGTCGACCGGGAGAATCACCGGATAACCTACCGGAACATCCTGACCGGTGCTACGGATACCATGGAGTACGACAAGCTTATCTTTGCCGTCGGATCCACACCCCGGATGCCCCCGGTACCCGGTGTGGGACTGAGGGGTATTACCACCCTTCACTCGATGAGGGACGCTGATCTGCTGAGAAAGATACGGGATAATAAAACGATCAAGAAGGCCGTGGTCATCGGCGGCGGCCTGATCGGTATCGAAACCTGCGAGGCGCTTCAGCTCGCCGGCATCGAGATCACCGTGATCGAACTGCTGCCGCAACTGCTGACCTTCCTCGATTGGGAACTGGCAAAACTGGTCGAGAACCACGTGAGGGAGAAGGCCGCCAACGTCATCACCGGCAACGGCATCGCGGAATTTCTCGGTGAGAACGGCACACTGACGGGAGTCAAACTTCAGAACGGCACGGAGCTTCCCTGCGAGTTGGCCGTCGTTGCCATCGGGGTCAATCCGAACACCGCCCTAGCCCAGGCATCGGGTTTGAAAATAGGCGAACGGGGAGGGGTCGAGGTCAACGAATACATGCAGACCTCCGACCCCGACATTTATGCCGTCGGCGACTGTATCGAAACCGTCAACCGCATCACCGGGGCCAAGGTGCTGGCACCTTACGGAGACCTGGCCAATCTCCAGGGCCGTGTCGCCGGGGAAAACGCCGCGGCGGGGAATTGCGTCACCTTTCCGGGCACCATCCAGACGGGTATCTGCAAGGTCTTCGATTATGCGGCGGGTTCGACGGGACTTTCGGAAACCGTGGCCACACGGCTCGGATACGAGGATATCATCACTGTCATTAACGCCAGCCCTGACAAGCCGGGGTTCATGGAAGGCCTCCTGATCGTCACGAAAATGGTGGCCGACAGGAAGACCGGCCGCATCCTGGGCGCCCAGTGCGTGGGTCCCGGTAACGTGAGCAAACAGATCGCTCAGTGGGCAATGGCCATCCAGGGCAATCTGACCGTGGAAGACCTCATCAACGCGGATCTCCCTTACGCGCCCCCCTTCTCGCTCGCCATCGACCACTTCATAGCAACGGCCCATATCATGCAGAACAAGATGAAGGGGCGGTTCAAAGGGATATCAACCGTGGAGGTCAAAAAGAAAGTCGAAGGGGGCGAGAAACCCTATCTGCTTGATGTGCGGGGTCCCGACGAGTTCGAAGAAATGCGGCTCGGTATCGGCGAAACGCTCATCCCCCTGGGCGCGCTTCGAAAGCGGCTGAAAGAAATGCCCCCGGACAAGAAACGGGAGATCATCTGCTACTGCAAGATATCCCTCAGGGGATATGAGGCCGCCCTGGTGCTTGAAGCGAACGGGTGGAAGAACGTGAAGGTCATGGAAGGGGGGATCATGGCCTGGCCCTTTACGCGGGAAAAATAAACGCAACAAAGAAGCAAAGGGCTGCCGTGAGGCAGCCCTTTGCGTTTCATCAGAGGAACGGTGATATGTTCTACTACTACTCCTACTCCTCCTCCTCTTCCTCTTTTTTTCCGTTCACGCTTCGCTGGATGATTGACTGGATATTACGCTGGAACAACCGCCGCATGATGTAACTGTGCATCGTATCGACCCGTTTCGCTACTTCCAGAGTAAATCGCATGTTCTCATCCCGGGATTTTCCCTTCACGATCCGCCGGCGCAAGGCCGCCTCGTGTTCCATGATCTCCTTGCCCAGCCGAACGTAAAAATCAAGGTCCTTGAACTCCAATCCCAACTCCAGGATCTTCTTCAGCAGGTCCCGACCGAAGCGGACGTCCTCCTCATTGAACAGAACACGGCCCTTCTCCTTCACACAGGGCATCAGCAGACCGACACGCTCCGCATCCCGATATTGTGCCAGCGTCAATCCCGTCCGCTCCAGAAATTCATTGCGGTCAATAAGGTTGTTCGCCGTCCCGAACACCACGTCCTCGATCGCTTCCGCCTCCTCCAGGCTCATCCCCTCGTCAAGACGCCGCACGATATTCTTGATGATCGACAACGGGAAAAACCGCCGTTCCTGCAGATGTCGAATCGCCTGGATCTTTTCCACGCAACTCTCATCATAGTATGCCATGCTCTTGTTCACCTTTTCCGGCTCCGGCAATAACCCCTGCCGCACATAGTACCGGATCGTCGACGGTTGTACCCCGCTGCGCTTTGCTATCTCACCGATTTTCAACGCCATATAACCCTCAAGCTCCTCTCGTGTTCCACCTGAACACCTATAAACTATTCTCTTCGCCCTGTCAAAGACCTTCATCAACCGAAATATCCCTTGACAGGGGCGTCGCTTTCCATATAGTAAAGTATAAAGTAATGCTTTAAGATAAGCAAGTCTAAAATTACAACTTTGACGTTACCATTACCAACCGCATGGAACGTATGGAAGCAGAGAGGAGCGGATGATGGAGTACAAGCGGCTTTTTGAGCCCATTACGATACAGGGACTCATAATACCGAACAGGATCGTCATGCCCGCCATGGGTCTTGCCTATACCGACGATTATACGTTTAACGACCGGTTCGCGGCCTTCTACCGCGAGCGTGCGCGGGGAGGCGTGGGATTGATGATCGTGGGACCCATCGCCATTGATGAGGTCGGCGCCGCCCCCTTCATGCCGGGACTGTTCGACGGGAGAAACATGGAGTCCCTGAAGCGGTTCATCGAGGAAATTCACCAGGATACAGAGACGAAGGTCGCGACACAGCTGTTCCACATGGGACGCAACGCCTCTTCCCTGTTCACCGGCAGGACACCGGTGGCGCCGTCCGCCGTGCCCAGCCAACTGACCGGTGAAATGCCCCGCGAGATGTCACGGGACGATATCGAAGAAACACAGACGTCATTCGTGAAAGCGGCCCTGCGTGCCAAAGAGGCGGGCTTTGATTTTATCGAGATAATCGCCTGCACGGGGTATCTGATCAGCCAGTTCCTCTCTCCCGTGACCAACAGGCGTTCCGACGAGTACGGCGGCCCCTTCGAAAACAGGATGCGTTTCGGGCTCGAGGTCGTATCGAGTGTCAGGGCAGCCGTGGGAAAGAACTTTCCGCTGGGAATCAGGATCGCCGGCAACGATTTTATCAAGGGAGGACATACAAATGCCGAGCAGGCGCTTTTCGCCGCCGAGGCCGAGAAGGCCGGCATAGACGCGATCAATGTTACCGGCGGGTGGCACGAGACGAATATTCCCCAGTTGACGACGAACGTCCCCCCCGGCGCATACGTCTATCTTGCCCGGGGAGTAAAGGAAAAGGTGACGATTCCCGTTTTCGCGTCAAACCGGCTGGGAGACCCGGCGGTGGCCGAGCGCGCCCTGAGAAGCGATTCCTGTGACATGATCTGCATGGGTCGGCCGCTCATAGCCGATCCGGAGCTCCCCGTAAAGGCCCGGGACGGCCGCCGTGATGAGATCGTGTCGTGCATCGCCTGTAATCAGGGCTGCTTCGACGCCCTGTTCTCGGGCTTTTCCGTGTCCTGCGTCCTGAATCCGCGGGCAGGCCGGGAAAATGAACTGATCGAGACCCCCGCCCGGCACAGCAGGAACATTCTTGTCGCCGGCGGCGGCCCTGCCGGTATGGAGTTCGCCCTGACCGCGGCCCGGCGAGGACATTCGGTCACCCTCTGCGAAAAGGAACCCGAACTGGGAGGGCAGATCAATCTGGCCATGACGCCTCCGGGGAAGGCGGAATTCGGGAACATGATCGGCGGCATGAAGCGACGAATGGAACGGGCCGGCGTAACGGTGCGCACACACACGGAGGTGACCCCCGAAATGCTTCAAAACGGCGGGAGACCCTACGATCTCGTCGCTGTTGCCACGGGAGCCGAACCCATTGAGATATCCGTTCCCGGGATCGACAAACCGCATGTGGTCGGCGCCTGGGATGTGTTAAGTGAAAAGGTCCACCGCATCGGACGGAACGTGGTGGTCGTGGGCGGCAGCGCCACCGGCTGTGAAACGGCGTATTTCATAGCCGCCATGGGGACGGTGAACGCCGCCGTGTTCACTCACCTGATGTACCATGAAGCGGAAGAAGGTGATCTCGCCCGCGCCCTTCTCCGTGACACGGGAAGAACCATAACCGTCATCGACATGGTCGATCGGATGGCCGATAACGTGGGTCGTACCGCTCGCTGGTCCCTCTTGAAGAGCCTTAAGCTCATGGGAATCACCATGAAAACGGAAACGCGGCTGATCGAAATAGGGGACGACGAGGTGATCGCCGAATCCAGGGGGGAACTTCTGAAGATCCCCGCCGACACGGTTGTGATCGCCGTGGGTTCCCGGTCTCTTGACAGGCTCACCGATCTGTGCAAGGAAAAGGGACTCGCGACGATCTCCATCGGTGACGCCCGGCAACCCCGGAAAATAACCGACGCTATCCGCGAGGGATTTGAGGCCGCACTCTCTCTGTAAGGACTTGAAGGAAAGGGCTTACCGATGAAATCATTCGAGTACCAGGACCTGCTCTTTGCGGCGATACTCCCGGGCAACAAGGTGTCCACGCACAGCGCGCCGGGCGATGCCGTCCTGATCGATCTCGATCTCGGCATCCTTGCCGTCGCCGACGGACCGGAACGCAACCCGTCGGCATCTGCCTGTTTTCTCGAACGGTTTCATGCCCTGGCGGGAGCGTCGACATCGTTCGACCCGGACGGGCGGTCCCTGGATACGCATTTCGAGTCCATCGTCGCCGAAACGAACGATCTTCTCCTGGCTACCAGCTACCACGAGAACACCACGTTCTCGGCCCTCATAATCGGCGGGGACAACCGCGCCGTGCTGCTCCATACGGGCGATAGCCTCGTATACCTCATCTCCGGAACGGACCGGCGCGTGACACAGATCAGCAGATCGAACCATTTCATGGTGGGACGGGCCCCCCGGCTGTTCCAGACCGAGGTCCTGACCGTTACCGGGAGTGACCTGGTATTGCTGGCAACGGACGGCCTGACGGACCTGGCACGCTGTCACAAACTTCCCGTTGATCGTTTCCTGCTGCACGGGCTCAACGGCGGCGGGCCGCGGTATCTTTCGGACAGCATTATCGCCCGCTCTGGGACCGTCGAGGTCGATCTTGACGATCTGTCGATAATCGTCGCGGATCCTCGATCGGTCAGGTCCGGCGTGTCCCATCCCGCCAGAAGAAAAAAATTGCTGCGCTACTGAGAACTCCGTTCCATCCTCGGGAAAAACGGCACCAGAGGGGTACATGGCGGAGTTGCCGGCGATCAGGCGTGTCCCGTGTCCGAGCCGGCCATCGCCTTGTATTGCTCCTTCACCTCGCGACGCAGGATCTTGCCCACGTTACTCTTGGGAAGCTCCTTCACGAAAATGACCTCCCGGGGCACCTTGTAAGGGGCGAGCTTTTCCTTGCAGTACTGCATGACCTCTTCCGCGGTCAGTGATTCCCCCTCTTTCACGACAATGAAGGCCTTTACCGTTTCCCCCCGGTAAGAGTCCGCCACGCCGAAAGAACAGGCTTCCAGTATCTTCGGGTGGTCGAAGAGGATGTTGTCTATTTCGACAGGATAGATATTGTATCCTCCCGCAATGATCATGTCCTTTATGCGATCCACGATGCTGAGGTAGCCGTCCTCGTCAAAAAATCCCACGTCGCCCGTGTGAAGCCATCCATCCTTTAAAACCTTGTTCGTTTCCTCCGGTTTCTTGTAATAGCCCATCATGATCTGGGGACCCTTGATACAGACCTCCCCCGTTTCACCGAGGGGAAGTTCCTTTTCTCCGGTCTCGAGATCGAGGATCCTGATGTCGGTGTCGGGAACGGGAATTCCCACGGTCCCCGGTTTTATCACCCCCTTCCAGGGGGTTACCGTCGCGATGGGGCTTGTCTCCGTCTGCCCGTAAACCTCGCACATGGTCGCACCGGTGAGGTCCTTCAGGTCCTTGATCGTGTCGGCCGCCAGGGGTGCCGCCCCGGAAAAGAACCCCTTGATGAAACCGAGGTCCATCTTCCTGAACTCGGGCTCGGCGAGCAATCCCACGAAAATAGTAGGCGCCCCCGGGATAAAGGTCGGCTTGTATTTTTTAATGAGGTCTATGATCCCTTTCGGGTCCGGACGCGGGATCATGAGATGCTCGTAGGCCTGCCAGACAAAGAAGTTCTGGACCGCCGTAAATCCCGCTGTATGGAACACGGGAAACGTTCCCACCAGGCGTTCTTCACCGGGATTGAGGTCCGGGAACCAGGCAATGAACTGCTGGACATTACAACTGAGATTCTTGTGGCTGAGCATCACACCCTTGCTGACGCCCGTCGTTCCCCCCGTATACACGATGGCGGCAAGTTCCTCCCATTCCGTCGCGTCCGCGACGGGATCGTCCGGGTACCGGTCGATCAGGTCCTTGAACACCATGACCTGATCGGTTGTCTCGATCTTTTTGTACATCTCCTTCTTGACGAAGGGAAACAGCTGTTTCTTCGGGAAGGGGAGGTAACTGTTGATATGGCAGCCGATGACCTTTCGCACCTTCGTCCCCGGCATGATCTTGAGAATGCGGGGGACCAGGAGTGTCAGCGTTATGGCAAGAACAGAATCCGAGTCGTCAAGCTGATACTGGAGTTCCCGTTCCGTATAGAGGGGATTGTTCTGAACCGCGACGGCGCCGATGCGGAAGATCGCCAGGTTCGCGATGATCGTCTGGGGAAGGTTGGGCATGATCACCGCCACCTTGTCTCCCTTCTTGACCCCCAGGTCCAGAAGGACCCGGGCAAACCTGTTGACCAGGCCGTTGAGCTCCCGGTAGGTTATCCTCCTGCCCATGTAATTCAGGGCGGTCACCGCGGGAAATCGCTTCGCCGAATTCTCCAGCGCTTGGGAAATACTGATCTTTTGATAGTCCAGAGACGGCTTCACCCCCGGAACATAGGACTTGTGCCAGAACCGTTCAAAGCTCATGGAAACCCTCCTTTTCAACCCGGCGCGCCGTGGCGCTGCCGTTATAGTTCATGCCATTCTTTCACGCTCATGCCGTCGTGATGTTTTCTTCGGGGAAATTCCCGAGCTTACATCAGCACCGGCTTTACCATCTCTATTTACCGGCCGGTGCGGTGCATTCCCGCACGGCACCGGCGGATCACACGACAGAACATATTCAGAACGCGAACATCGGGAGGATCTTCGCAATAACACCATCATCGCGCAGGACGCTCTAGCTATTGATGATCAAACCACCCTATGATTTCATTTTAGATTTGAAAAACCGTTCTCCCGCCTCCTTGACGGCATCGGTCTGGACCATGATCGCCTGCTGGGCCGCTTCCCATTCAAGCACCTCCGGCAGGGTCATGTCAAAACTCTTTTCCAGGCTGCTCTTGATGAGGGCCACGGCGCCGGGAGGTTTCTTCGCGAGACGCCGGGCGAGGGCATGTACCGCCTCATCAAGCTCATTATCAGGGCAGGCACGGTATATGAGGCCGCACTCGGCGGCAGTCCGCCCGTCTAACATCTCCCCCAGGAGGGCCAATTCCCGTGCCTTCACCATACCGACCAGGCGTGGGAGAAAGTAGGTCCCTCCGCTGTCCAGAACGAGCCCATGGTTGACAAAAACTTCCCGGAATCGGGCACTTTCCCCTGCCAGAACGAAATCGCCGGCAAGGGCGATATTGATACCGCCACCCACCGCCATTCCCCGCACCTTTGTTATGACCGGTTGAGGTATCTCTCTCATGGTCAGAATAACACGGTGCAGCTTCTTCATGGCCATCTGCCAGAAAGGAGCGGAAAGGCCTTCCGTGAACCGCGCCATGGAAGCCCCGGTACAGAAGTTCCCGCCTGCGCCCTCAATGACGACTACATGGACCTCCTCGTTCGGCGCGAGGGCGTCGAGGGCCTTCTGGAAATCGTCGATCATGTCAAGATCAAGGGCATTCATCATTTCCGGCCGGTTCATGACGATCGTCGCAATTGTCTCATCCACGCTCACCAGTATTCTTTCTTCGGACATGAATCCCTCCTTTTCTTCTCCTGCAGTACTCACCCGCTCATTCATCCTCTTTGAAAGAGCACAGCATTCCCCTCGGGGGAATACGAGACCAGGTTGTCATGTCTATGTTCCGGCAGGACACCGGATCGGGGAGTTCTTCAGATGTTCCCTCTTATGGCCACTATAGGTAACACATTCACGCTGCGGATACAAATGATTCCTTCAGAAAAGAGTGTTTTTCACAGCCCCGGTGACCCGGCAGGTGTGCGGACATTTGTCTCATGTTTCAAAAAATATTATTTTGGGGCTCATCTCCGAAGAAGTTACTGTCTTTTTCGGGATTCAAGAGATCTGGGGTTCAATGATCCGAGTGAAAAACCGGGTCATTTCACATGAGAGTTTTTAGTGTGATCTACATATTTGTATTTGTCAGCATACGGACGCACGCAACGACCTCTGCCATGGAACACCCCGGCGGAAAAATCTCACATACGCCGTTTCTTTTAAGCTTTTCCGCGTCTTCCGGCGGGATGATCCCGCCGACAATAATGGGAATGTTCTGTAGCCCTTTTTCCTTCAGGCTCTCTATGATCCGGGGGACCAAGGTCATATGGCCGCCTGAGAAGATCGAGAGGCCGATCACATCGACGCTTTCCTGTTCTGCTGCCTGCGCAACCTGATCAGGAGTTACCTGAAGCCCAAGAAAAACAACCTCGATCCCTGAATCCCGCAATGCCTGTGCGACCACATAGACACCGCGATCATGACCATCAAGTCCCGGTTTTGCAAGAAGTACTCTCACGCGTGGATCGTTCTTACTCATGTTCTGACCTCTCACATAGGAATTCTGCAACTTATCCTTTTATTCCCGTGCATGCCTTCATCATTTCCTCAATGCTGGCATAGGTATGCGATGCGTCAATGAAATAAGGGAACACATTTTCTCCCGTTGCCGCCGCCTCGTGCAACCTGTCCAATGAATCTTTCACCATTTTCTCGTCTCTCTGTTCGCGCACTTTGACGAGATTCTTTTTCTGGAGTTCCTCATAGGAAGGATCGATCTTGAGTATTTCGATGGGAAGCTCATCCTTTTCAACCTCAAAACAGTTAACCCCTACAATCAACCTCTTTTTCTCCTCAATATCTTTTTTGTATGCATAAGAGGCATCCTGGATCTGTTTTTGGACCCACCCTTCCGATACGGCCTGAAGCATTCCACCTTGATCATCGATCTTTTCGATGATGGATCGGGCTTCCTCTTCCAGATCATCCGTCAGCTTTTCGATAAAGTACGAACCGCCCAAAGGATCAACAGTATGAGTGACCCCGCTTTCATGGGCAATTATCTGCTGCGTTCGAAGTGCGACACGAACCGCTGTTTCAGAAGGGAGAGCGTACGCTTCATCCATCGAATTGGTATGGAGAGAATGCGTTCCTCCCAGGACAGCGGCGAGAGCCTGAATGGTCGTTCGTATGATGTTGTTCATCGGCTGTTGGGCGGTAAGCGAACAACCCGCGGTTTGTACATGGTATCTCAAAAGCCAGCTTAATGGATTCTCGGCACCAAAGCGATCTTTCATGATCCGCGCCCAGAGTCGTCTTGCCGCTCGATACTTACAGACCTCCTCGAAAAAATCGTTGTGGGCATTGAAGAAAAACGAGAATCGCGGGGCAAAATCATCCACATTCAATCCCCGTGCGATAAGTGCATTTGCATATTCCACCGCACTTCCAAAAGTAAAAGCTATTTCCTGCGCGGCCGTTGAGCCTTTTTCACGTATCTGGTATCCGATAAAACTGATGGGATTCCAGTGAGGCATTTCTTTGACGCAATATTCAACAACATCGACGGTCAGTTTATAAAGGGTTTGGAGGGGGAGGCGCCTGAAATTAACCGTGTAATACAGGGATACCGCATCGTTTTGAAGGGTACCCCTAAGCACATTGAAGGGAATGTTCCTTTTTTGGGCAAGCGCAAGGAACATGGACATGACGGCGGGTCCGCCCGTTATAATTGATGTGGAGATCGATCCGATATCAATTCCGTCAAAGATCACCTCAACGTCTCTCAGTGTATCGACAGGTACTCCGTCCTTCCCCACTTCTCCCTCACAGAGGGGATTATCAGAGTCAAGTTGATTGTGTGTAGGGAGGTCGAAGACGATGTTAAGACCCGTCTGACCCTCTTTTTGAAGATACTTAAGTCGTTTGTTGGTTTCCTCGGGCGTTGCAAATCCTGTCACCTGTCTTCGAGTCCACAATTTTCCCCGGTATCCCGTCGGAAGAACTCCACGCGTAAAGGGATAACTGCCTGGAAAATTGATTTCTTCAAGATACTCCTTGTTCGAAATATCGAGTGGCGTGTACAGACGTTTTACTTCTTTTCCCGAGAGTGTTTCAAAAGATCGTTTCTCTTCGCCCCACTTATCAAGTACGAGCTTCAGAGGACCCTTTTCCCACTTCTCTTTTTCCTTGCTTATTTTCTCAATTTCTTCCCCTGCATACATGGTCATCTCCTCATTTTGGTCTCCGATCCACAATACGTAATTCCTTCATTTCTTTTTCAATACTCAACCGTTCAAGCAGGCTTTCCAGCGGCTCGAATATTATTTTTGTCGGTGTGATCTCCATCTGCTCTTTCATTCTGAGTTCTATCAGCTTCGAGACTTCCTCCTCACGGGTACCTTCCGCCGACGTGATATAAATAATCAACTCATCGTTCTCGAAGGGATCATCATTCTTTTTACGGAGTTCCGCGTGCCACTCCTTAACCTCGGCGAGGGGCGGAATCACGGAATACAAGAGATTGAGATTGACGAGAGTCCCCTTCATCTTTGTAAGATACATGTCTTTAATTTCCGATTTTCTGGAAATAACACTGTTTATCCGAGGGACCCTCAACCCGCAATAAGGGCAGGAGTCATAGCTTATGGCAGGTGCGTCAACGATATCGCCGGTGCGGTAACGCATAACGATACTCCCTCTGCCGTCAAGCGCCGTATACACCAGCTCGCCGGAGGCATCATCCGGCAGCCGTTCTCCGCTTTCAGTGTCTATGATTTCAAAAAAATCGAGGTCGGGCCACGTATGGTACCCCGTTTTAACGCCACCGATACATTCTATGGGGTAATGCTTCTGTTCGGTAAATCCCCCTGCGGCAAGAAATCCGGGATCAACTGCGCCACAATCCCTCGCCATTTGCAATACTTTCTCACGATATTCAGGATGCGCTCGTTCACCGCCGGTGATGAGCAGCTTGAGAGAACCTAAATCTCTTCCCTCATCCCTTGCGATACGGAGAAGATGGTAGAGATATCCGGGAATTGCAATGAGCGCAACAGCCCTTCCCTTTGAAATTGCATTGAGGATACGTTCCGTTCCCATAACCTTTCCACCACCGCTCTGTAACGTGAGAATTCCCTGCAGGGAGGTCATTCTGTATACCTGCCAGAATCCGCCATGGGGAGCGTACGGAAAGGCATTGATAAAGAGCTGCCCCGGTTGATAATCGATCTGTTGTTTCAGTACATCCATGGTCCTGCTGCTGTGAAGATTCCATATTTCGAAATCATACCGGGTGAACACAAAGGGCGTGGGATCAGCTGTGCGGCCCGTCGTGAAGATATTGAAGACCGGGGCATATTCCCATTCTAGTGATTCCTTAAGCCCCTTTTCCCCCTTGATGAGTTTTGTAAGGGCTATGTGAGCAAGAGCTGTTCTGGGAAGATACTTTTTTATCAACTCTTCATTCGGCTGGAGAATGAATTCCCGTGGTCGGGCTGGATTGTCATCGGAAGGGGCGATATCACTTTTCATGGAAAAGGGTAATTTTTGAAGATCATCGATAGTCCGAATTGAATCGGCATCGATGCCTTCTCTTTCAAACATGGCACGATAAAATGGTGAGAATGGGTAGACTTGTTTTTTAATAAAACTCCTCAGCTTTCGATTCTGCAGTTCCCGCATATCGTCAAAAGTCCAGGAACTCATTGTTTTCCGCCAATTTCGTGTATCCATATATCCTCCTTTGTACCATGCGGAATGTCATGAAGGATTTTTTATGCACGCCGGCAGAACGTGAGTGTTTGAATTTTCGCGACAGGATCATGCCCGTAGGCTGAGTGTTTTCCGCTGCATCATGGATTCGATAGAAACCCTTTCATGCTTTTTTTATTCCCTGCATTATTATTTCAAATGCCCTATCAAGCGTTTTCTTCATATGGCGTTTGCGGGGATCGAGCGCGCTTTTGCTTTCTTCCCAGATGACCAGCCCGGAGAAGAGGCTCCAGATAATATCCGCAAAGACGATCGGTTCCATTTCTTTGAACACCCCCATATGAACCCCGTCTTCATAATTTTGGGACATGAAGCGGATTGCCCGACTTGCAAGGTCTTTGATCTGCGTTATCAATTCTTCCGAAATATTTTTGTAAACCTCGCTTGTCTGAAAGTGGAATATATTCATAAAAATCAGGGGGTCATACTCATACAACGTGTACAGGGACTCCTTGATTGCCAGGATTCTTTTTTCCGGGTCCTTTTCTGCGTTTTTTTCCCTTTCATCAAATTCTTCGATCAGATTTTCAAGAAACTTGAGGCTGAGGGCTGCATGAAGTTCTTCCTTGTTTGAAAAGTAAAGGTACAGGGTTGAAGGGCTCAACTCGATATCATTTGCAATATCTCCCATCGTGGTCCTGCTGAACCCCTTTTTACTGAAATGTTTTTCCGCTGCTTCCAGAATTTTCTGACGACGTTCCTTTTTCTCTCGCTCCTTTCTCTCTGCAATTCCCATATATCGGTCCTTTCGATCTTTAATGTCTTGATGTCAGGTCGCGATTCCTTTGTGAATATGCTTTATTTAATGAATATATTCATTAAATAAACAGGCTCATTTGTCAAGAAAAAAGTGATGTCCCGGAGAAAAGGTTTCGAGAAATCAGATCATCCCGGGCTTCTGCGAAAAGTCTACAGACAAAGGGGTCACTCCCGCATTTGTGATGCATATAGTGATATTGTAAGGATTGATCGCATGTTGGATAAATCATTGAGACCGCGAAAGCTTCCTGTTATGATTCTATTCGTTGGTATGAGGGATATAAAATGGTCGCCCCGCGGCGCATAGCGTGATTGTAAAGGCATGCCGGTACGAGCGCCTGTCGTCGTGCCCGGGTATGTGCCGGAGAGGAATAATGGAAAAACATCACAAGTTTTCTATCTGGTACGTTCTGATCGCCATCTGGGCCGTCCTGATCGTGCAGAACTATCTTTCCACCGTGTTCGCCGTGAAGGTCATCCCCTACAGTCAGTTCCTGACACTCCTGAAGGAGGACCGGATTCAGGAGGTCGCCGTGACGGAGAACCGGATACAGGGGAAGATGAAGGACGAAGCAGGGTCCGCTCACAGCTTCAAGACGATCAGGGTCGATCCGGAACTGTCGGACCTCCTGCAGCAGCACCAGGTCATTTTCAAGGGCGAGATAGAGTCGAACTTTCTTCCGAATCTCCTCTCCTGGGTGGTACCGGTCATCCTTTTCGTGGCGATCTGGTATTTTCTCATGAAGCGGATGGCGGGTCAGCAACCGGGATTCATGTCCTTTGGAAAGAACAAGAGCCGGATATACATGGAAAACGAGCTCAACGTGACCTTTAACGATGTCGCCGGCGTTGATGAGGCGAAACAGGAGTTGATAGAGGTCATCGATTTTCTGAAAAACCCGGGGAAATTCAGCGGAATCGGCGGCAAAATACCCAAGGGCATCCTCCTCGTGGGGCCTCCGGGAACAGGGAAAACGCTCCTGGCGAAAGCCGTGGCGGGGGAAAGCGGTGTTCCCTTTTTCAGCATGAGCGGATCGGAGTTCGTCGAGATGTTCGTGGGCGTCGGAGCAGCGCGGGTGCGGGATCTCTTCGTCCAGGCAAAGGGGAAAGCCCCCTGCATCATCTTTATCGACGAACTGGACGCCCTCGGAAAGGCCCGAGGCATGGGCGTGATGGGGGGACACGACGAGCGCGAGCAGACCCTGAACCAGCTGCTGGTGGAGATGGACGGGTTCGATCCGAAATCGGGGGTCATTCTCATGGCCGCCACGAATCGTCCCGAGATACTCGACCCCGCTCTCCTGCGCCCGGGGCGCTTCGACCGCCACATCCTGGTCGACCGTCCCGACCGGAAGGGACGGGAAGATATCCTCAGGGTACACCTTCGCGGCATAAAAACCGCTCCCGACCTTGACGTAGAACTGATCGCCAACATGACGCCGGGAATGGTCGGCGCCGATCTGGCGAACCTCGTCAACGAGGCGGCCCTCCTGGCCGTCCGGAGGAACAAGACGGTGGTGGGAATAGCGGAGTTCGAGGAATCCGTCGAACGGATCATCGCCGGCCTGGAGAAGAAGAACCGGCTCATCAACCGCCGTGAGCGGGAGATCGTGGCCCACCACGAGATGGGTCATGCCCTGGTGGCACTTTCCCTGCCGGGGACGGATCCTGTTCAGAAGATCTCCATCATCCCCCGGGGGATCGCGGCCCTGGGATATACCATGCAGGTCCCCACTGAGGACCGCTTTCTCATGAGCAGGTCCGAACTCCTCAACAAGATCGCCACGCTCCTCGGCGGGCGTGCCGCCGAAGAACTGATGTTCGGCGATATCTCAACGGGGGCCCACAATGACCTTTCCCGGGCAACGGATATCGCCAAGAGCATGGTGAAGGAGTACGGGATGAGCGATACACTGGGCCAGGTCTATCTCTCTCACGACAAGCGGGGCAATCGTTTTATCGACATCGGCATGGCCGAACAGGCGGATTACAGCGAGGCAACGGCGGAGGCCATCGATGAGGAGGTACGGACCATTATTTCAGGCCAGTATGAAAAGGCCCTTGATATCCTGCGGGAGAAGAGGGATATCCTGGTGAAAGGCGCGGAACTGCTCCTCGAAAAGGAAAAAATAGAGAGCAGCGAGATCCGGGCGCTTCTCGCTTCCAACAGCGCGTGATGAGAGTGCACGCAACCCCGACGTGTCATGCCCGGTTCGGGTGTGCGGTCTCTGAAACCGGACCATACAGGGCCGCCCGCGGTTAATCGTCTCCGGCAGTGGTCTTTCCGATCGCTTTGCGGATCTCCCGAAGCGTTTCCTGCTCGGAGAGCGCTCCCGTAAATCCATGCTCCTCGTTGATGACCGTGTGAGGAACGCTACCCACGTTGTATCTCACCACCAGATGGGGGAATTCCGATCCCTCGATCATATCGGCGGTGATGTGATCGCTCGCCATGGCAAAGCGGTGCGCGGCGCGCACGGCACCGGGACAGTAAGGTCAGGTCGGTGATATGATGACCTGCAGATGCACCGGCCGATCAACGTCCCGCAGCCCGGAGAGGATATTTTCGCTCAACCCCGGGGAGCGCCGTCCCGCGTCCATTACATCCTGTATCAGGGTGGTGAACTCGTACCCGGAGGGCACGCCGTAAAACCTGACCCCGTAATCGCGGTCCCCCATCACGATCGTTGCCGGCACCTTGTCGATCCCGTGGCTCGAAACCGCATCCTTGTCCTTGACAAAATCGTACACCTCGAGCGTGAGCCTGTCCGACAGGGCCGTGACCTCCTCCAGGAGCTTCCGTGTCATCTCACAGTACTGGCATTCCATCTCCTGGGTGAACATGACCAGCGTCACCGCTTCCGGCAGGGTTTTCAAAAGCTCCGTCAGTTTTTCCCTGTCCTTGTCCTTCAACAATGCCATGGTGTTCCTCCCTTAGATCAGCCGTTCATCCATCAGGTACTCATAGGCGGACAGGGCCGCCTTGGCCCCCTCGCCCGCGGATATGACGATCTGCTTGTGTGGCACGGTGGTTACATCACCGGCCCCGAACAACCCTTTCACGCTGGTCCGGCAGGCGCAATCGACGATGATCTCGCCCGCGTCGTTCAGCCTGACGAGGTCCTTCACGGAATCGCTGTTCGGCAGGAGACCGATCTCCACGAAGAGACCCGCCGCGTCGATCCTCTTCTCGTCACCGTCATCACGGCCCTTTACCACGACCGCTTCCACCCTGTCCGCACCTTCGATACGGACGACCTCCGTGTTCTCGAGGAAGTCGACACCGGGATAGCGGGACACCCGTTCATACAGCGATCCATCCGCCTGCCACCCCTTCAGAAAATTGACCAGAATGACCTGAGCGCCCACCTTGAGGAGATCGGCCGCCGTGGTAAAGGCCGAATTCCCGCCGCCGGCCACGACCACGCGTTTCTCCTTGAACAGGGGCGCGTCACAGGTAGCGCAATAGGCCACTCCTTTGCCGACCAGTTCCTTTTCACCGGGCACGTTCAGGGAACGATGGCGTTTCCCCGTGGCAACCACAACGGCATGACCCCGGTAGCTCCGACCGTCAGCGGTAATGACGGAAAAAAGGCCTCCCTCTTTTTGTACCTCACGGACGGCAGTGTTCATGCGTACCGAGATGTCGAAGCTTTTTACATGCTCGCCGAACATGCCCGCCAGTTCACGCCCGCTGATACTCTGAAACCCCAGCCAGTTCTCAACGTCGGAGGTTTCCAGCATCTGCCCGCCGAAGTCCTTCGTCACGACGGCCAGGCTCAGCATCTTTCGCGCGGCGTAAATGGCGGCCGACATGGCGGCCGGCCCGCCGCCAACGATGAGAAGGTCATATGTCCGGTCCTCCGCGGGAACCGCCGCGTCTTCGAGCACCGACGTGTCAAGTTCAAACTCGGGAAGGTCCATCTGTTCACTCCTTGCCGGTGTGCCTGCCACCTGTTCCGGGGCCATCAACCCCGGAGCTTATTACATGTAAACGATATCGTCCCAGGGGTGACGGTACAACCCCTGCTTGAGCCGTTTCTGATCCAGATAATGCCCCATAAGGCCGATACTCCGTCCCAGGACGAACAGCCCGTTCAATGCTCCCATGTTGATGTACTCGTCCGCCTCTTCCTTGCCCAGTTCGGCCCGCAGGAGGTCGGCCAGGCAGATACCCGTGCAGCCGTCCACATTGAGAATGAGATTGTCCCGTTTCGCCGTGGTGAGCTTCTCTACCTCAAGGGCAAAATCGAGAATCTTCGTCTCCTTGAAATGCCGCCGCGCGTAACGCTTAACGAGGGTCACCCGCATGTCCGGATTATGTATCGACTTGACGCGATGGCCGATGCCCTGAATATTGACGCCCCGTTTCCGCATGTAGGCAACGAACTCCCCGGGGCTCATCCCCCGGTCGTAGGCGCTGGAAAACTGCTGCGCCGCCCCGTCCATGGCACCGCCGAAGAGGGGGCCGATACAGAGCAGACCCGACGCGAGCGACGAGACGAGGTCCTTTCCGGCCCTGGTGGCAACGATGGTATTGTGAGCCCCCGATACGGCGGGTCCGTGATCGGCGGTCACCATGATGATCATTTCTATGAACTTCGTGGCGTACTCGGGAAGGAGTTTTTTGAACCACAGTATGCTCACGACGCCGCCTATGCCGATGTTGTTCCTGATCACCCGGGAAATAGGCATTTTCCCGTACCGCAACTCTTCTCCCCGATCGTCCGATATGGTACTGACGAAATGGCCCGGCTTTCTCACAGACCCTTCTTTCAGCACCTTGTCGAGATCGATGGGAACGCGGGGGACCTCCTCCTCTTCGCGTGCGGATATGACGCCCCGTTTCCTGAGATCCTGAAAGGTTTCGCGTATCTTGACTCCGAAATCATCGAAGGATGCGGGAACGATGGCTCCCTCTTTTTTCAGGGCCCTGTTCTTGGCATCAGCCGTTTCGACGTCTCTGTCGGCCTTTGCACCGGCATGACCGAACTGTATCTCCGTCTTGAAGGCCTTCGAGCAGGTTCCCGTCACCCAGATGACCAGGGGTTTCGTGATGTCCTTTTTTACCAGCGCCTCGACGATATCGTGTTCATCGCTCCCCCCAACCTCGCCGAGACAGACCAGCATCTTCACGGAGGGATTCCGTTCATATCGAAGCAGGTGGTCAAGCAGGGTCGTACCGGGGTAACGGTCGCCGCCGATGGCAATCCCTTCGTAGAGACCGTCGGTGTTCAGGGCAATGATATTGTACGCCTCGTTCGACAGCCCTCCCGATTTGGAGACGAACCCCACGGAACCGGGCCGGTACAGCTTGGACTCGATAATATTCTCGATGGTCCCTCCCGTGTTGCCGATCTTAAAGGCGCCCGCCTTGACGCCGCCCACCGTCGCCGGCCCGATGATCACTTTTCCCTGTTTCTTCGCCTTCGCCGCCAGCAGCTTCATTGTCCGTTCGGGAACACCCTCCGCTATAATGACGATGGTCCGTATTCTGTCGATCGCGAGGGCCTCCTCCACAGACTGGGCCGCGGAACGAAAGGAGGCGAAACTGATGAGTACGTCGGCTTTCGGGTGTTTCTCCGCCGCCGATTCCAGGGTCATGTGAACGGGGATCAGGATCTCCCGCGCACCGAAGAAAAACTTTTGCAGGGCTTCCCTCCCCGTGGGATTCACGATGGCGGCGACGGAGGGAATGCTCCTCCCCGCCACGTAATCGAAGTCAAGCATTCTCTGCACGGCGTTCGTCTGGAGATTATACACTATCGCCTGTGTCCCGCGATCGAACAGCTCATACTCGGGCCTTCCCGTCCCTTTTCTCATCGGCACCATGTCACCGCCCCCCTTTTAAAGCCATGGCAACAATGTTCGTCATGTGGGTCTCGGGACCATATACATCAATATCGATACCCTCTTCGCTTCCCAAAACCTTCATCCTCCGAAGCCCCTCCTTGTAGTTCGGGCCTCCCCGCCTGACGAATATCCTTATGTTCTGTTTCCTGATCCGGGAGGCGTATTCCCTCAGGGCCCTGATGATCCCCGCAAAGGTCTTTGCCACATCGGTAAAATTGGCGATGCCTCCACCGATGATCAGTATCTTTCCGTCGGGATGTTTTTCCCTGGTCATGAGATCGAGGATGGTCCGGGCATAGAGGTAGGTCGTGTGCTCATCGGGATTCCCGGAATACTCGCCGTAATTAGCCATTTCATCCATATACCCCAGGTCGGTGATGGTGTCCGCGTAAATGACGGATGCCCCGCCGCCGGCCACCATTGTCCAGACCCGCCCCCGGGGGTTCAGCAGGGACAATTTCAGGGATGCCCCGGTCTTTGCGTCGAGCTCCTCGATGAATCTCTCTTCCCGCGCGGGCTCACGCCCGAAGGGTTTGGGAAAGATGATGTTCCCCCATTCCTTTTCGTTGATAAAGGCTGCCGTGTCATCGAGCTTGGCGGCGTAATCGAGGGGTATTACCGTTCTTCCCTTCACCACGAAGGGGTTCATTTCGAGATAGGCGTAGTTGAGATCGCAGTAAAATTGGAAAAGCCCCGTGATGAATGCCGTCATGAGGGACTTTTCGGAATCCGGAAGGTTTTTCAAAAGATGCGTTTCTATTTCCTGAAGCGGCGGGGTTTCACCGATCGGCACAAAGAGCTTTTCCGCCCGCGCGTCGATGTCACCTACATCGACACCGCCCTGATGAAAAAAGAGGATCCGGTCACCTTCCCGTTCCGACGTGAGAGCGATGTACCGTTCGTCACGGGTCTCGTGGGGCAGGAACGGTTCGATGATGAAATGTTTGAGAACGCCCGTCACTCCTTCTATGGTGACGGTCCGGTTCATATTGCCGGCGATCCATTCCTTCGCGGTGTTCCATTCGGCGTCGAGGAGAAGAAGTCCTCCCTTTCCCCGGCGCTTGATCAGCTGGTCCGGCTTGACCACCAGTCGTTTTTTCTCCAGCCACCGGTGACGTGATGCGGCTTTTTCGAGGTCCGTAAAGGGATCCACGGACAGGCATTGTGCCCTGACGGTGAACCGACCGTCGGCGTACCGCTTCATAAGACGGGCAAGCATACTCTTGCCGTCGGCTTCCCTGATGGCCCGCTGTGCCATGGCTCTCCCCCTTTTCGCCCCCCGGCACCTCGCTATCCATCCGATCCGCGGCGCACATCGCAGGGAACAGTGAATGCGAGGGTCCTACAGGGTTTTCCCCAGGTTCTCCTGAATGTGGGCGATGAAATCCTCCGTCGATACCTGCCTGTTGCGTGAATCGGGATCGGCGACCCTCATCAGGTCTCCCGTCATGATACCGCTCTCAACGGTGAACACTGCTGCATCTTCAATTTTCTTCGCGAATTCAAAGAGTTCCGGTGTCCCATCAAGCTCGGCCCGTTTCTTCAACCCGCCCGTCCAGGCAAAGATGAGGGCCATGGAGTTCGTCGATGTCGCCTCACCGGCAAGATGTTTGTAATAATGCTTCTGAACCGTTCCATGGGCGGCCTCATATTCGAAATACCCGCGGGGGGACACCAGGACGGACGTCATCATGGCAAGGCTCCCGTTGGCCGATGCGAGCATATCTGACATGACGTCACCGTCGTAGTTCTTGCATGCCCAGAGCATTCCTCCCTCGGACTTGATGATCCGGGCCACTGCGTCATCGATGAGGGTAAAGAAATATTCTATGCCCCGTTCCCGGAACTTCTCCGTCCAGTGTTCTTCATACTCCTGCTCAAAGATGTTCCGGAATTCGGCATCATAGGTCTTTGAGATCGTGTCCTTCGTGCTGAACCAGAGATCTATCGCCTGATCATAGGCATAGGTAAAGCAGGCAACGGCGAAGCTTCTGATGGAAGCGTCGGTGTTGTGGATACCCTGCAGTATCCCCGGGCCGTCAAAGTCATGAATGACCGTTCTGACCGGTTCCCCGCCGTCGCGGGGGGTGAAGACCATCTCCGCCCTCCCGGCACCGGGGACCTTCATTTCACGGTTCATATACACGTCACCATAAGCGTGCCTTCCGATATGGATCGGTTTCTTCCAGGTCCGGACGGCGGGCCGTATGTTCCCGACCAGTATGGGCGCCCGGAACACGGTCCCGTCGAGGATGCCCCTGATGGTTCCGTTCGGACTCGGCCATTGCTTTTTCAGGCCGTATTCCCTGACCCGGTCCGCGTTGGGGGTTATGGTCGCGCACTTCACGCCCACGGTGTGCTTTTTTATCGCTTCTGCCGCTTCAACGGTCACCCGGTCGTCCGTCTCGTCCCGGTGTTTCAGACCCAGATCGTAATAATCGGTCGTCAGATCAAGGTAGGGCAGCAGGAGTTTCTCCTTTACCATGGCCCACATGATCCGGGTCATTTCGTCTCCGTCGATCTCGACGATAGGCGTCTTCACGACAATCTTCTTCATTCACTTCCTCTCCTTCAGCAGTTGTTCTTCCTTCCCGCGTAGGACAGCATGCCCCCGGCCAGGACGATCTCCCTGGCACGCTCGGAAAGATCGCAGGCAAGGGCATATTCCTCGCCCGTCCTCATGTTCTTCACTGTCAGTGTTTCACCCCGGCTTATGCGCTCCCGGACCAGCGGTATCTCCAGTTCTTCACCCTGGTTGATCGATTCGTAATCGGCCTCCCGGAGAAACGTGAGCGGAAGGACACCGAAGTTGACCAGGTTTGCCGCATGGATCCGCTCAAAGGATTTCGCCAGCACCGCCCTGACACCCATGAACATGGGGCAAAGCGCCGCGTGTTCCCGTGACGAGCCCTGGCCGTAACTGACCCCGGCCACGATGATGTTATGCTTTCCTGAATCCCTGATCTGCCGGGCTCTTCCGTAAAAATCGGGGTCGATCACCTCAAAGAGGAATTCCGAGTACCGGGGTACGTTGGAGCGGTATTTCATGCGTGACCCCGCGGGGATGATATGGTCCGTCGTGATATTGTCTTCCACCTTGATCGTGACGATCCCTGTGATGTTCTCGGGAAGCTCCGTGTTCACGGGCGGTTCACCGATATTGGGACCGCGGTATATTTCTATCTTCTCCGGTTCCGACGGCGGGGAAAGGATCATCGAGTCATCCACGGGGAAGCGGTCCGGCAGCAAAATGACGGGGCAGGGAATGCCGAGCTTTCTCGGGTCTGTCAGGGTTCCGGTGATGACCGCCGCGGCGGCTGTTTCCGGGCTTACCAGATACACCCGGGCATCCTTCGTTCCCGACCGCCCCAGAAAATTCCTGTTGCTCGTCCGAAGGGAAACGGCACCGGTCGCCGGGGATTGACTGTTGCCGATACAGAACCCGCAGGCATTCTCCGCCAGGCGGACACCGGCATCGATAAGGCCAGCCAGTGCGCCGTTCCGGGCAAGCATGGTGACCACCTGCCGGGAACCGGGGGCGAGAACGAAGCTCACGCCGGGATGGACCGTTCTCCCCTTCAGTATCTCCGCCACGATCATCAGGTCCCGGAAGGAGGAATTGGTGCATGACCCCACGCAGACCTGGTTCACCTCCAGACCTTCCAGTTCCTCCACCGTCGCAATGTTCCCGGGACTGTGGGGCGTCGCGGCGAGGGGGACGATCTCGGAGAGGTCCAGGGATACTTCCCTGAAGTAGCGGGCACCGGCATCAGCGGCAAGTTCCCGCCAGTCACTTTCACGGTCCTGGGCTCGAAGGAACTTCAGGGTTTCCTCGTCGCTGGGAAAGATCGAGGTGGTAACACCGCATTCGGCCCCCATGTTCGCGATGGTCGCACGCTCGGGGACCGAGAGGGTTTTCACACCGGGACCTGCGTATTCAAAGACGCATCCAACGTTCCCTTTCGTGGAAAAGATCTCCAAGACTTTCAGGATCACGTCCTTGGCGCTTACCCAGGGGCGCAGGCTCCCGGTCAGGTATATCCGTATCACTTTCGGACAGGTCAGATAAAAGGGCTCTCCCGCCATGGCAAGGGCCACATCAAGACCGCCGGCCCCAATGGCGATCTGGCCGATACCGCCGCCCGTCGGTGTGTGGCTGTCCGAGCCAAGCAGCGTCGTTCCCGGTTTTCCGAACCGTTCCAGATGCACCTGATGACAGATGCCGTTCCCCGCCCGGGAAAAAAGGATCCCGAATTTTGAGGCCACGGTCTGCAGGTACCGGTGATCATCGGCGTTTTCGAAGCCGATCTGTATGGTATTATGATCAATATAGCTGATCGAGAGTTCCGTGCTCACCCCGGCACGACCCATCGCCTCGAACTGCAGATAGGCCATGGTCCCCGTCGCGTCCTGTGTCAGGGTCTGATCGATGTGGATGGCGATCTCTTCTCCCTCGCGGCAGCGTCCCCCGCGAAGGTGACCTTCAAGAATCTTCTGCGTCAGCGTTAGAGCCATGATTCCCTCTTTTTGTTAGTAATTCTGTGAGATTATGGTGGGTTTGGCCGCCGCACCGGGTGTCCTTCGGTCCGGTCGTTCATGCCCATCATTTCAATATCTCCCGTTGACTTTGTCAAGTTTTTTCCGATGTCACCGACAGAGGGACTTCCGACGGCTTCCTTCCGATCATGACGACCAGCATGACCGTCATAAACAGACACCCTGCAAACCATGTCCAGACATGGTGATAATCGCCGGTCGTGTCGTAGACGAATCCCGTGATGGTCGGTCCCACAACACCCCCCAGGGCGGCACACCCCATGACGATCCCGATTATCCTACCGAAGGATTCACGCCCGAAGTACTCTCGGATCAACGACCCCCGGAGGACCGTGATCCCGCCGATGCTCACGGAAAAGAGGACCAGAAAGAGAACGATGCCCACACCGCTTCCCGCTGCGTGAAGGGCCAGAGTGCCGGCGGCCATGGCGATGAACGCGGAGGCCATGATGACACGTTTGGAGAAGATATCTCCCAGCCAGCCGACGGTGAGCCTCCCGGCTATACTGACCAGGGGGATCGCGGCGGCGACAAACCCGCCGGCAGTCCGTGACATGCCGACCGTCGCAAGGTAGGGCATGATGTGGATCACCACTCCCATAAGAACCATGAAACGGATCGCCTCGGCACAACCGAGACACCAGAACCCCCTGACCCGCAACAGGTCACGAAAGGATTTCCCCGAAGCGCCACCGGCCTGTTCCACACCGATTGTTTCCAAAGGAAACGTATCTCCATCGGGGAGCAGGCCGTACGGTTCGGGCCGGTCCCGCACCATCAGAGACAGGGGAATACCGAGTATCCACATACCGAGTCCGAATACAATGACGGCGCTCCTCCACCCATAGGTATCAACGAGCAGAACAACGAAGGGAATGAGCAAGCCCCCGGCGCCGAATCCGGAGGACATTATCCCGATAGCCATCCCGATCTTTCTTCTGAACCACTGGGCCAGGACCGTCGTGGTCACCACGGTGGTGCAGCCGCCGGCACCCAGCGAGATAAGAATTATGGCACCGTAAAACGTGAAAAGGGTATGGGTGAATCCGAGCATGACAAGACCGAGGCCGACGGTAACGGATCCGACGAGCATCAGCTTCCGGGAACCGAACCGATCGACAAGGTATCCTATCACCGGCGCGAGGATCCCCATTTCCAACCCCCTGAGGCTGGCGGCGAAGGACACCTGCGTATAACTCCAGCCGAATTCCCTGACCAGGGGCTCAAAGAGGGCTGTGAAGCCGAAGAAGATGATACTGCTCACATACAGTGCTATGGTGAAGCAGGCGAAAACGATCCACCAGCCGTAAAAAATGGGGATCTTCATATGGTGACGTCCATCCCGTTATCCTCCGGTACTGCGCATGGGGCATGCTCCGGGAAATACTACGGGCTGCCGTCCAAAGCCCCGGCCGGCAGCCCGATCGTTCATCGTCACGAATGTGGACACTGTAGTGCAGGTCATGCCCAAAGACAAGTACTTTTTCCCCGAGCAGGCCGGAGCAGCTATTTCCGGGCCGGACGGTGTGGGACGCGTGGTTATCGCGCCCGCGTCCCTATGACGTGCCGGCATTTTATGCTACACTTCCGCGAAAACATGACGGAAGGAGCACGCCGGGATGAAGGCCATGCTACTGAAGGCGATTCATGATCTGCGAAGGGAGAGGAACCCCTTGGAACCGGTTGAAATGAGCGAGCCGGGCCCCGGTGAAGGGGAAATTCTGATACATGTTCGTGCCTGCGGGGTCTGTCACACGGAACTTGATGAGATCGAGGGACGGACACCGCCTCCTGTCTTTCCCATCATTCCGGGACATGAAGTGGTCGGCCGTGTCGCCGAACGGGGGGCGGGGGCGTCACAACACGAGATCGGGGCCCGGGTCGGTGTGGGATGGTTCTTTTCGTCCTGCGGCCGCTGTTCATTCTGCCGGGAAGGAAAGGAAAACCTGTGTGCCGACTTCCGGGCCACGGGGCGCGACGCACACGGAGGCTATGCCGAATACATGGTCGTACCGGAAACATCCGCCTTTCCCGTACCGGAAGGATTGAGCGACGCCGAGGCGGCCCCCCTGTTCTGCGCCGGGGCAATCGGGTACCGCTCACTGATGCTTGCGGGGATCCGGGACGGCGACTCCCTGGGTCTCACCGGTTTCGGCGCTTCGGCGCACCTGGTCCTGAAGATGACCCGTGCTCTCTATCCTGCCTCACCGGTCTTCGTGTTCGCCAGAAGCGGGAAAGAACAGGAATTCGCCCGTGAGCTGGGGGCCGTCTGGGCAGGGGATACCGGTGATGAATCCCCGGAGCGGTTGCGTGCCATAATCGATACAACACCGGCCTGGAAGCCGGTGGTGGAAGCCATGAGAAATCTCGAGCCAAACGGCCGGCTGGTCATCAACGCGATCCGCAAGGAAGAGAACGACAAGCGCTGCCTCCTCGATATTGATTACCCCACCCATCTCTGGCTCGAAAAGGAGATAAAAAGCGTTGCCAACGTGGCCCCCCGTGACATCGCCGAATGTCTCCGGCTGGCCGCTGACATCCCTCTCAA
>JAFGTS010000035.1 GCA_016933965.1 Deltaproteobacteria bacterium
GATGGTGACGGTGACGATATCGGCGACGCCTGTGACAACTGTCCCTATACCTATAATCCGGGGCAGGAAGATACCGATCAAGATGGTATCGGCGATGCCTGTGAAGGTGGTGATTGCGGTCCGGACACTGATGATGACGGTGTCGGTGAACTGTGTGACAATTGTCTGGGAACTTACAATCCTGATCAGGCTGACAGCGACGATGATACTGTCGGTGACGCCTGTGACAACTGTCCCAATGACTATAATCCCGATCAGGCAGACACTGACGGTGACGGCCATGCCGATGCCTGTGACAACTGTCCCACCGTTGCCAACCCGAATCAGGGTGATGCAAATAATGACGGCAGGGGTGACCTGTGTGACAATTGTCCGGGAACTGGCAATCCTGATCAGGCCGACAGTGACGGCGATACTGTCGGCGATGTCTGTGATAATTGTCCCGACATTCCAAATACCGACCAGGCCAACAGTGATACCGATGACTTTGGTAATGCCTGTGACAATTGTCCGGCCGTTTCAAATCCCGATCAGGCCGATGGTGATAGTGACGGCATCGGTGATGACTGCGATAACTGTCCCGGGACGCCCAACGCTAATCAGGCCGATGGTGACGGTGACGATATCGGCGACGCCTGTGACAACTGTCCCAATATTTATAATCCCGGTCAGACGGACACGGATGGAGACGTTTTCGGTGATGCCTGCGACAACTGTCCCACCGTTGCCAACCCAAATCAGGAAGATGCAGATAATGACGGCAGGGGTGACCTGTGTGACAATTGTCCGGGAACTAGCAATCCTGATCAGGCCGACAGCGACGGTGATACTGTGGGCGACGTCTGTGACAATTGTCCAGTGGTGAAAAACACAGATCAGGCTGACAAGGATGATGACGGCATCGGTGATGCCTGCGACAACTGCCCGGATATCTCCAATTCAGGACAGGAGGATATAGATCAGGATGATGTCGGTGATGTCTGCGACAACTGCCTTGATACCTATAATCCCCTCCAGGATGATGTTGACGATGATGGGGTTGGCGATGCCTGCGACAACTGCCCGGATCTTTACAATCCCGATCAGACGTTGCCGCAAGGTGATGTGGACGGTGATTGCGATGTTGACGCTGCTGATGTGAATCTCATCCTTTCCCTGGTAGGTCAGGATGCCGGTGCCTACCCGGAATTCGACATTGACGGTGACGGCATTATCAGCGTAAGCGATGCCAGATTGCTGGTGCAGATGTATCCTTCGCTCGCCCGTGATCGAAGACTGCGCAAACTGCTTCGATAAACGTTAATAACTATGGGGAATATTCGGGGGTGCCGGTCTTTCCGGCACCCCTTTCTTGTCGTGTGCCAGTCATCCGTTGCAACGATATAACATGCTCGGTCTGGATCGCTGCTCCCATGAATATCCGTGCCTGGTGATCGAACATATCGGCCGAGTCGGTCGTGAAGTAGCGGCGGGTGCCGGAACTGCTGCAGAGATTCTCGATCTCCCGGTGTCGTTTCAGATAATCGTCAAGGCTTTCAGCAACAATCCCTCCCTGGGATATCACCTGTATCGAAGGGCTTATGAATCCCTTGATCTTGTTCATCAAAAGCGGGTAATGGGTGCATCCGAGGATCAGGCTGTCTATGTCGGGGTCCCGGCGCAGCAGGTTGCCGATATGCTTTTCTATGAAATAATCGGCGCCGGGGCTTTCCCATTCCCCGTTTTCAACGAGGGGAACCCACAGGGGGCATGCCTCCTGTGTTATGACAATGTCCGGGAATTGCTTGTGGATCTCTATCGGATAGGATCCGGATTCCACGGTTCCCCTCGTTCCCAGGATACCGACGTGCCCTGTTTTCGTATACATGCCGATCCGTTCCGTCACGGGCCTGAGAACGCCAAGGACCCGTCGTTCGGGGGCGATACGGGGCAGATCGCTCTGCTGGATGCTTCGCAGGGCCTTTGCGGATGCCGTGTTGCATGCCAGAATGACCAGCGGGCACCCCCGGTCGAACAGCCACTCCACCGCCTCGAGAGTGCAGCGGTAGACCGTCTCGAAAGAACGGGAACCATAGGGGGCCCGGGCGTTGTCTCCCAGGTAGATATAATCATACTGCGGCAGCACCCGGAGAATTTCCTTCATGACCGTGAGGCCGCCGTAGCCGGAATCGAATATACCGATGGGATGCGATGCGGGCATGGTTAGGGTCGGCCTTTACCGGCATCACTATGCCGGAGTCTTTGTTTTCCAGAGTGGTGCGCCATGGTTTTATTCACCATCCTCTGCGAGGGGTTCGGGGAATTTCGGGATCCCTTCAAACTTCCAGGCGTCATGTGAGCAGAACATTTCGAGGTGTGGATGAGTTCTTCGAACCGTGGCGAGAAGCTGGCGCACCCGTTCCTCTTCATCGGGGAGGTAATCGGAGATCCACCGGAATATACGGGTCCCGAAGCCGATAGACGCGGGTTCGGTGAACTGTTCTTCGAAGAGGGCGGCGTCCCCGAGGTGAATGATGGTCCTGTCTCCGGTCCGGACAGCGACGCCCATGTGTCCGGCCGTGTGACCCGCGAGATCGATGAGGATGATCTTCCCGTCGCCCCTGAGATCGCGGGTGCGGGGGAACCCGAAACGCTCTTCATCCGTGAAATCATGAAGTTCCCTGGGCGGGTCGTGGGCAAAGGCACCCCGGTGGTAAAAGGAAGTGAACCGGTGCCCCCGTTCGATGTATGAATCGTATTCCTTTCGTGATGAGTGGATCCGCGCGGCGGGAAAATCGGGTACCCCGCCGGTGTGATCGATGTGGAAATGGGTGAGGATAATGTCCTTCACGTCGTGCGCGTCATAACCGAGCTGCCGGACCCGGGAAAGAGCGTCCTCTCCCTCCCGTATCCTGAAGCTCAACAGGAGTTTTGAAAGCCGTCCCGGAAATTTGGCCGGATCTTCTATCGTGGTCCTGCCGAAACCCGTATCGATCAGCGTGAGGCCTTCCCTTTCCTCGATCAGGAAACAGACCATGGGCATCCTGACCAGTTTCCAGGGACGGTCCGATCGCATCACACCGCCGATCACCGGAAAGTATCCTGTTGAAAATGCGTAAAGTTTCATAATTTAACCCCTCTCTGTCGCCCCTGTTGCGTTCCCCGGAAACTGTTTTTCATGTGAGCCCGTGTCCGGAATCGTGCGATTCAGGCCGTCCTTGCCGCTGCCTGTCCCCGGGTGACCCGGATATAAACGAAGATGAAGAAGAGACAGGAGACAAAGTCATAGGGTCCCCACGATGCATAGAGAAGCCCGGCGATCGGGTCCGCGGAGAAGATCCCCCCCAGGGCCCGCCAGTGTCCCATGATCCAGGGTGCCCAGAGCGATGCGTAAAAGAGCTTTTCAAGGGCCAGCACCAGGACGGCGACAGGGGCCCTGTCGTAAACACTCCCGATCGCGATATAGGCGAGCCCCCAGAGGCCGATAGCCCCCAGTCCGATGGGTGAGAACACCTCCGGATAGAGATGGGTCAGCAGGGTGCTGTCATACAGGGGCACCGCCACCAGGGCGGCAGCGCAGATATTTCCTGTTCCAATGAGATAAAAAACCGTGCGGATCCATTTTTCAAACATGATCACCTCGCAAATTTGTAAAAAAGAAGCGGTTGTCAACCATGGTCACTCCTTTGTGTGAAACCCCAGGCCTGACCTGATACCTTCGACTATTGCCCCCGGCAGGTTTTGATATTTCAGGGCCTTGCTGGTGGCAAGCCCGAAGGTTCGCCTGAGGTTTCCCAGCGCCTCCGCCGTCTTGACGGCGACAGCCGTGGCGTTGATGATGGGCACCCGGGTGCCGGCGACCTTGACGTACCCGGCCTGGTACAGGGCCGGCCCGAGTGACGCGCAGCCGGCGATGACCACCTCGGCGCCGTCCTCCACCAGTTTTATCGCTTCCTTTTCAAAGGGCGGGACGGCGATCGCCGCGGGTTCAGAGAACATCACCGGATACAGTTTCTCGTCAAGTTCGCAGGACCGGATGGGGACGCCGCGGACCAGGCGGGACTCCAGGCCGTAACGCCGTACGTTATCTTCAACGACGGGGATCAATTTCTTTCGGACCGTGACGATGCCGAAGTTCCGGCCCAGCATGCAGGCCGTGAGCATGGCCGATTCGCCCACGCCGATAACGGGAACGGCAAGTGATTCCCGTGCTTCCCATAATCCCGGATCATTGAAACAGCCGATGACGGCGGCATCGTACCCGATGGGTTCCCTCCTGATCAGTTCGTCCAGGATATAGGTATTGTTAAGCAGTTCCATGTACTTTGACGCCACGAAGTAGGAGGCCTTCTCGAGATACCCGAAATCGACCGACGTTTCCGGAGCGATGAGATGCTCGATATGGCGGGTGAGGCCGTCCCACATCAGGTGGGCGTCAGGAACACCGGGAATATCATGGGTCGAGATGTTCTGCCACAGTATTTTCATGGTTTCTTCCCCTTGTGAAGATTGCCCGCCTCGACCTCCGCAAATTCCTTGCAGCGCATGATCTCCGGCAGGGCTTCCGCGAAGATCGTCATGCGCTGGGCCTCAAAAGAACCTTCCCCGTGGACGGCCAGGACCTCTATCTCCGGATCGAGTATCCTCCTGATCAACTGAAGCATCCGCAGCCGCTGTTCAGCCGAGACCCCCGCCCTGCCGCCGAGGTATTTCATGATGAATTCCTGTATGTCGGGGTTTTGAAAGTCTTTGTAGGTAGGCGCCGTCGACAGCAGCCCGCCGGCCATGTCCTGAACGATCTTGACGCAATCGTGATACTTGCTGGCAAAATGATACTTCGCCATGTTGGTGATGACCGGGTTCGGCGTGGCGAACCCTCCATGCATCACGTAATCGACGCAGGCTGCGCGTGAAAGCGATTTCAGCATGTTGAGATAGATGACGAGATCGATTATTTTTTCCCGCACGTGGGAGACCCGGTCGATCCCGTTGTATTCCGCCATTGCCTGAGCCATGCCGAGCATCATTTCAGATATGGGGATCCGATAGCTCGCGGCGGTGTGGCGGTGGAAATAGGCGAAGTTGTAAACGAGCTGCATGGCGAACTGCCACTCGCCGCAGAGAAAGACACGCTCCCAGGGAACGAAGACATCATCGAAAATGATGAGCGAGTCCGTATGCCACCGGATCGGCCGGTCCTCCACGGGAAATTCGTAAGGGCCGAATGCCGTCTTAGAGGGGTGGCATACCTGGATAATTCCCTTCGTATTGACGGGCAGGGCGAAGGCGACGGCGTAGTCGGCGTCTTCCTCGGTCATGTTCCGGCTGGGGATGACCACCATTTCATTAAAATATGCGGCGGCGGTGATGTGGGCCTTGGCGCCGCGGACGATGATCCCGTCGGCCCTCCGGTCCACGATCCTTACGTAATAGTCGGGGTGTTCCTGCTTCGGTGAGGATGGCCGCAGGGTTCTATCACCTTTCACATCGGTGACGGCCACGGCCACGGCCAGGTCTGTTTTCTGAAGGTGGCGCCGGTAGTTTTCCGCCCGTTCCACGTATTCCCTGTTGCCCATGAGGTTCGCCGTGATATTGATGGCGTTGAGGGTGTCCGAGGCGATGTCGTGGGTGAAGGGAATGGCCCCGCCGCCGAACCGCGTGGCCTCGACCATCAGTTCATGGCGCTTCAGCAGGTCATCGCCGTCCTGCGGTTGGTGATAGTAGCGGCTGATCGGTTCTCCATCGTCCCGGAGGACCACCGCCAGGTCCCGGTATTCAGTCATGTGGGTCATTTCATAGTCGAGGGCCGCCGTATCCACGCAGACCTTCAGCATGGGGTCGGTGGTGACATCATCGACCCGTTCGCCGCGGAGGTATACGAGCCGCCCGTCCTTCAAGCTTTCCCGGTACTCCTGTGCCGTCATCAATCCCATGAAAATATTCCTCCCTGTCACGTGTTCATGCGGTTTCCTGTCTATACGACGAGGGGAAGTCCCGCCTTTTCCCTGACTTCATTGATGTTCTGCAGGATTCCCTCACGCATGGGGGTCAGGGTGAATCCCGTATCTTCCCGGAGCCGGGAGTTGTCGAGCCGGTAGACGTAATAGACCTCTATATCCCCGAAGGTAATATCCGCCTCAGGAATAAGTTCCTTGATGCGGTCCGTGACTTCCGTGCCCTCATGGGTATAGCCGCCGATATTGTAAACCGGATGCTTGAGCTGTGACGACTCTGCACGACAGACCTTCACAAATGCCTCGGCCACGTCGTTCACCGATGAATAGACGAACTTCGTGGTTGATTTCAACGGGATCACGAGCGGTTGGTTGAGGGCGGGCAGCGTGGTGATATTACTGACGAATGCCGTCGCCCCCCCTGTCCGGCCGGGACCGAAGGCGCTGCCCACGCGCAGGACGTAGACGCCCATGCCGAAGGCCCGAGCATAATACTGAGCCATGAATTCCGAGTGGGCCTTGCAGGCGCCGTAGACGGTCTGGGGATACAGGGGATCATCCTCTGTGAGGACCTTGTCGCCGTGTTTTTCGTGATGCCCGTAAGCTGTGATCGAGCTGGCAAAAAGCACCCGCTGAATTCCCATGAGCCGGGCCGCCTCAAAGACATTGTTCGTACCCATGCAGTTTACCTTGACGGCCAGATGGGGATTCATCATCGATTCAATTTCCAGGACATAGGCGAGATGGATGATCCTTTCGATACCCTGGGTTTTGATGGCGGCGATTATCTCATCGAACTCAGTGATATCACCGCGGACAGAAGTGATCTTGTCAAGATATCCTTCGAGAAATTCCGTTGATGGTGATGCGTCGAAGGTGACGACCCGTTCTCCGAGGTCGACGAGTTTCTTCGCCACCCGCGACCCGATAAATCCTGTTCCTCCGATAATTAAAACCGACATGACAGTTCCCTCCTTTATATCGTTCGTATTGCTCGCTTTTTATCGATTCTTCCGTGAAACCCCCATTCACGGTTTCAGGCGCTCCAGCCTCCGTCGATAAAGAGCGTTTGCCCCGTTACGTAGGATGATGCGTCGGATGCGAAGTACACAAGGGCGCCGATGAGTTCCTCCACTTTACCGATCCGTTTCAGTGGTGTTTTTGCAATGATATCGTCCGCCAGTTCCTTGACCTTCAGGACGGGTTCGCTGACACCCACTTCAAAGGTGGCCGGCCCGATGGCATTGACGCGGATGCCGTAATCAGCCCACTCCAGGGCCAGGGTCCTCGTGAGTTGAATGACGGCCGCTTTCGACGCTCCATAGGGACACAGAAAGGGAGAGCCGCCGGAACCGGCGACCGAGGCGATATTGATAATCGCGCCCGCTCCACTGTCGATCATGTGCTTCGCCACGGCCTGGCTGCAGAAGAAAAGACCTTTCAGGTTCGTGTTGAATATCTTGTCCCAGGCCCATTCCTCCACATCGAGGGCCAGCGAATTGATCGGGCTCGTGCCGGCGTTGTTGACCAGGATGTCGATCCCGCCGAATTCAGCGATGCACTCGTCCACCATGCGATGTATGTCTTCGACCTTGCTGATGTCGGCGGCAATGGCAAGGGAACGACGTCCCATGGCCTCTATCCGGGCCACGATCTCCCGGTTTGCCTCGATCTTGCGGCTTGTGACGATCACGTCCGCGCCGTGACCGGCAAGCCCCAGGGACATGCTGCGGCCCAGGCCGCGCCCCCCGCCGGTCACAAGCGCCACTTTCCCCTCAAGAACAGGTTGCGTCATCGTGATGTTCCCTCCTTCTGATATCCTCTTTTCCCGTGTCCCCTCAGGGGCAGTTTTCAGCCAGGGCATTGATTATGAACTGTTCAGCGACCTTGAGGGTCGGCTTGAGATGTGCAGGACTTCTCTCCGGTGATTTGATGTGTTCGAGTTGAATGACGCCCGTGAAAAGCGCCCACAGGACATCGGTGGTTTCGTCGACCGGGGATTTCTTGAAAAGACCCTGTGACATCGCTTCCCGGATCACCCGGCGGAGCACGGTGAAGTTCGACCGTCCCTTCTCATCGAGCCGGGAGCTGATGGCCTCGTTCAGTTTTCCCACGAGTCCCGTTTGCTGGAAGAACTGGAGCATGAGAAAGCTCTCCGGCGCCACTTCGTAACTGTGATGGGCCCCCCTGATGAGATCATGGACCAGTTGTTTTCCCGATGCGTATTTCCCCGCAGCCAGTTTCCGCTCTATCTTTCCTATCTGTACATGGAGATCGTCGATAACAGGAAGCATGAGAGCGAAAAAGAGCTCATCCTTGGTCTTGAAATACTGGTAAATGGTCGGTTTCGTGATGCCCGCTTCAAGGGCTATCTTCTCCATGATGGCCCGGGTGTACCCCTCGGCGACAAAGACCCGTCGCGCCGCTTCAAGAATACCCTGAATGCGCTGTTCCCGCTCCCGCTCCATCCTTCTTTTGACAGCCTGCTTGTGTTGTTCGGACATGACGCCGGTACCCCTGAAACGATTACCGTAAACCGCCCGTTAGATGATTTAACCGAAGGTAAAGAATATTTACGACAGGTCGTGCCGGAATGCAAGAGAAAAGAACACCCCTCCCGGACAGGGTTGACCGTTCTTTTCATATCCTTTCCATTGGAAGAAAAAGGAAAAACTAATTGAGAAGCACCATACTCCCCGCGGGATCAAACGAGCGCCCCGCCGTCACAGATAATGGTGATTCCCGTCGTGAAAGACCCTGCGTCGGAAACGAGATAGAGGACCGCTCCCGCCATTTCCATGGGTTTCGCGTGCCTGCCTATGGGGATCTTTCCCAGGGCGTATTTGTAAATGTCTTCGTTGACGAAGAGGGCCTGCGCGAAGGCGGTTTCGGTGAGGCCCGGTGCAAGCGCGTTGACCCGGATGTTCTTGTCCGCAAGTTCGCGGGCGAAGACCTTGGTCATCATGATCAGCCCCGCCTTTGTGATGGAATAAATGCCCTGGAAAGGCTCGGCCTGGATGCCGTTGATGGAGGCCACGTTGACGATGGAGCCGCCGCCCGATTCGGTCATGAGCTTCGCTGCCTGCTGCGCCAGGAAGAAGGGTCCCTTGAGATTGACCTCGAGGGTCTTGTCCCAGGCCGACACGGGTGCGTTCAGGACATCACCGAAATAAGGGTTCGTGGCGGCGTTGTTGATGAGTATATCGAGCCGTCCGAACCGTTCCCGGACCTCTTCCATGAGTTTCTGTATCTGCTCCATGTGTCCCACATGACAGGCCAGGGGGGTCGCCTCGCCTCCCGTGCCGGTGATCTCCTCCGCCACCTTTTCGAGGGCCTCTATTTTTCTGCTGACAAGTACGACATGGGCTCCGTATTCAGCGAGCGTTTTTGCGATCGCCTCACCGATCCCCCGGCTTGCGCCGGTGATGAGAGCGATCTTGCCTGTTAACGAGAAATCGATGGTTTTCATTCTTTCCTCCTGCAGTTTTTAGCAATTTCTTTCACAGTTCCCAGGCTGCCCGGGCTCCATCACCGGTGGCTTCGATGATCCTCCCGATCTTCCGCGCGTCCCCGATGACCACATGGGGGATGCCCGCGTCAACCAGGGCTTTTTTCAGATATTCCCGGGGCCTGAGTCCCGTGGCGACGATCACCTGGTCCACCGGGGAAAGGACCGATTCCGCTCCGTCGGAGACCACGGTCACGCTGTCGTTTCCGATGTCCGCTACGGACGTTCCGAAGAGCATGGTGCAGCCGGCGTCCCGGAGCCGCTTGTGCAGCATATACCCGTGGGAGGTGAACTTGAGCACCGGTGACCGTTTCAGTACTTCGACGATGATGACCCGGGCGCCTCTTTCGATACAATAGTCCGCCGTTTCCATCCCCGTCTGGCCGCCGCCGATGATGAGGACGTTCTTTCCCGGGGCCGTCTCTCCTTCAAGTACCTGCAGAGCCGTGCATACATGTTCCCTGTCGATGCCCGGTATCACGGGAATGATCGGTTCTCCCCCGCATGCCAGGATCACCATTCCTGGGCGGTGCTCCCTGAGCATGTCACCCGTGACGGACGTGGCGGTGCGTATTTCAACGCCCTTGCCCTTTGCCTGCTCGACAAGCCATTCGATCCACCGCCCATGGAGTTCCTTGAAAGGGGCCCGGGAACCTGTGCGGACAAGGCCGCCCGGAAACGGTTCCTTTTCAAAGAGGGTAACGTGGTGCCCGAGACGGGCCGCTTCATGAGCCGCCGTCAGGCCGCCGGGTCCCGCGCCGATGACCCAGAGGGTCCGCTTTTCACGGGCGGGATGGGAAGGATATGAGAGTTCCTGTCCCGTTTCGGGATTCAGGGCGCAGCGGACGCTTCCCTCCCCGAGCATCAGCCGTTCAATGCACCCCTGGTTGCAGGCGATGCAGGTGCAGATGTCACCGGTGCGATTTTCACGGCTCTTGATGAGAAAATCGGGGTCTGCCAGGAACTGGCGGCCGAAGGCGACCAGGTCTGCGTCACCGCGGCCGATGACCTCATCGGCCAGGGCCGGGTCGGTAAATCGGCCCACGGCGATGACGGGAACGGCAACGACGTCCTTTGCCTTTCGAGCGAGCCGGGCATTGAACCCCGGCTCATATTCCGCGGGAGCGCTGGTAATGCCCGCCGGGCTTCCATGGGTCCCGAAGGAGGCGTGGATGATATCGGCACCTGCTTTCACGAACGAGGGGAGAACCGGTTGAATGTCGTCAACGGAATACCCTCCCTTGATGGATTCATCGAGGGAAAGGCGCAGGGACAGGGGAAAGTCGGGGCCGACCCGTTTTCTCACCGCTTCAAGGATTTCCACAATGAAGCGGGAGCGGTTTTCCATGGGACCGCCGTAGGCATCGGTCCGCTGGTTCGCGAGTGGTGAGAGGAACTGCGTCAGCAGATACCCGTGGGCGCCGTGAACTTCAACGGCGTCGAAGCCCGCCTCCCTGGCGCGGCCGGCGGCGTCTCCGAAAGCGGCGATGATCTCACCGATGTCATCGGCGGTCATCTCCCGGGGGGGCGTTCGATAGATGAGGCTGGGAACTGCCGAAGGCCCGATGGCTGTTCCCGCGGCCAGAGAAAAGAAGCTTTCTCGGCCTGCATGATGCAGTTGTGCCGCTATCCTGCACCCTTCTTCATGGGCCTGTTCCGTCAGTTTTCTCAAGCCGGGGATGAAGCGGTCGTCGAACAGGCCGAGCTGGGTGTCGATGGCGAGGCCGTTCTGATGCACGCCGATGACCTCAGTTATGATCAGTCCCGGCCTGCCCTGAGCATGCCGTTTCAGGTAAGCGATGCTGGCTTCGCTGACGGTGCTGTCGGGATTGCCCAGGTTCGTGCCCATGGGTGCCATGACGGCACGGTTGGACAGTGTCATGGTATTGATCGTGATGGGTGAAAAAAGGCTGGCGAGGCGTTCGGTCATATTTTTCCTTTCCGCGGCGGACGGCGCGTTGCGGCTTTTTTTAAACGTGGGGAAGTCTATATCACTCGATGGCTCGCGTCAAGTTTCGAAGCCGAGGCATGCCGGCGACTGGATTCGTCGAAAGATTAAAATTCAATTCGCATAACTGATGAAGGGGCCTTGAAAGTTACTGATTATGAATGACGGCGAAGAGCGTTTCAAGGCCCTCAACGATGCGCGGGGCAGGCCGGCTGACCAGGTCGGCGTCGACCAGCCTGAGCGTGTCGAGGTCCACGGCGTCGCTTCCCTGCCGACGTGCCCACTGCCGTTTCACGTCTTCGATGGTCTCTCCTTTTTTCATCGATACGACGATGACGTAATCCGGTCTCGCCGCCGCCAGTTCCTCCATGGTGAACCGGGGATACCTGATGGGGATGTCGCCGGCGATATTGACGCCTCCGGCCAGAGTGATCAGCTCATTCAGAAAGGTGTCCCGGCCAGCCGTTATCAGCGTGCCGGAACCGATCTGGAAAAAGACCCGCTTCTTCGGCAGTCCCGCCGCCTGTGCGACAACCCGCTCCGTTCTTGTCTGCATGGAGCGTACCAGATCAACGGCCTCACTTTTTCTGCCGGTGATCACTCCGAGGCGCAGTACCATGTCCAGTATGTCATTGATGGTTTGCGGATTCACTACGTAAACGGGATACTTCATGTTCTCGAGAAGAACGACCGTTTCCTTCCTGTTGCCGTCGGCGGTAGCGATGATCAGGTCGGGTTCGAGGGATACGATCCTTTCGAGGGATGGGTTCGTCATTCCGCCCACGCGCTGCTTGTCATTCAAAGGGTAGTTGCAGAAAGACGTGACGCCGGCAATCTCTCCGTCCAGACCGATGGCGAAGAGCGTCTCCGTTATGTTGGGTGCCAGGGATATGATCCTGCGCGGTCGGTCCGGAAGGGTCACGGTTCTTCCCTCCTGGTCGATGACGGTCCGTTCACCCCCGGGGACGACGGGAACAAGAGCAAAAAGAACACAGGCAAACATCATGGAAAAGACAGTGAATTTTTTCATTGCCGAATTGCCTTCATTTTACGACAACCGCTGTTTCTGGCGGTCCGGTAACTACCGCCCTGTTTCTGCAGTCAACTCCCCGTGATATCCACATCAGGAACGTGATGAAAAGCAGAATGAACAGGATGATACCCGCCGAGAAGAGATAGACCGTTTCAATGTTCCACAGATCCTTGATCCACCCCACGAGATACACGGCGAAGGCCCCAACGCCGAAGACAAGGATGAATTTTATGCCGAAACCGGTGCTCCGCCATTTCGCGGGCGTGTAATGGGCGACCAGGCTGTTTTCTATGGGCTGCATGCCCAGGGCGAAAAAGACGTACAGGGCCGTCACCAGGACGAGAAGACGCTCGTCGACGAGGGCCATAACGACGACAAAGGGCAGGCTCAGCGCGTAGAACAAAAAGTAGAGACGGCGCAGGTCGTAACGGTCGGCGAGCTTGCCTCCGATATACTGGCCGACGGAGCTGACGATATAGATCGATGATGCCAGAAGTGTGGCCGCCATGGTCTTCACGCCCGCAACATTGCTCAGGTGAAACTGCTTGAAGAAATCCCACAGAAAGGATGCCTTCAATTCAAAATATGAGGGAAGGACCACGTTGTTTATTCGATAGGCGATGCCGGAAAGGGTCATGACGATGCAGAGAATAATGAAATATCTCATGTTGTCGTTCTGTATAGCGGCGCCCGTTCGGGCGGCGGGTTCCTCGATCGGCGCCTCGTCGATGTCGACGAAGATCATGATGACCCCTGCGACAATGCAGATACATCCAACAATGCAGTACGTCGCCTGCCATCCGGCCACCCAGTTCAGAAAACCACCGGCAAAGGGGGCGGCGACAAAACCCAGGTTGCCGGCGACGCCGTTGATGCCGAGGGCCGTCCCTCTGTTCCTGATGCCGATCGAGATGAGTCCCATGCCGGCCGGATGATAGATACTGGAAAAGAATCCGATGAGTGAAAGAGATATCATGATCGACATCGGTGAGTCGGAAAAGGACGTAAGGATCGAGCCCGTGCCGATCCCCAGGAAAAAGATCACCAGGCTCAGGCGGTTTCCGAACCGGTCGGCGAAGAATCCCCAGGGAAGGGCGGCGAGGCCGTAGAGGAGATACATGAGAAAACCCAGTTTCAGCACATCCGTAAGCTCCATGTTCAGGGAGAGGCTCAACGGTATGGCCAGGGCGGGGAAGAGCAACTCGAAGAAATGAGTAAAAAAGTGGGCTCCGCAGGTGAAGGAGATTATTTTTTGTTCGTTGTTCATGAATGATCCATCATGCCCCGAAAGGGATTCTTAAAGCTCCGGATACTATGCGAACGTTCCGAAGAATAGCGAGGGCTATTCCGACAGTTCATAGGTGAAACGGGCCAGAATATTCAGCCTCGGTGTCGTGATATCCTCGGGGAACGGCGGAAAGGGGGCGGCGGTCATGACGGTCCTGAGCGATTCCCTGTCGAGAAAATCGTATCCCGATGATTCCACGACGATGGGGTCGACCAGTATCCCCCGGCTGGTGATCGAAAATCGAACCACGTTCGATCCTTCCTGCTTCAGGGCGCAGGCAAGGTAGGGATAGTTCCAGGTACATTCGATCCGGTATCGTATGCGCGCGAGGTAGGAACTGAACCGTGGGTCGGTGCTGTTGATATCGATCACATCCTCCGAGATCCCGGGAGAAACCGTACCCTCCTGTGCCGGGACCGGTTTTTCCACGGGTTCCTGCGTCGCCTTGAGGAGCGTTTCATGCTCCGAGCCGGCGGTATCTTCAAAATGGATCGTAAAGGCGCCGTCCGATGAGACCGCTCCCATCATAATGGTCGGCAGGCTCGAGACGGCAAGAACGGCAACATGCCCGGCGAGAGAAATGAGGATGGCGATGGTGAATACCTTTCTGTTCATCATGGGATGGAATAATAACCCATGTGATGGGGGGAATCAAGGCAATGGTGGTTGACAAAAAAGTGACAAAGCGACAAAGTGACAAAGTGGCAAAGGGGCAAAGGTATGAATGATGACGAAGGGTATATGCGCATGGCCCTTGAGGAGGCACACAGGGCATTCTCGCTGGGTGAAGTACCCATCGGGGCGGTGATCACCCGCGAAGGAGATGTCCTGGCCCGGGCCCATAACAGCCCGATTCTCTTGAATGATCCCTCGGCCCATGCCGAGATGCTGGCGATCCGGCGGGCTGCCGGGCAGGCGGGAAACTACCGGCTTGTCGGGGCCACGCTTTATGTTACCATAGAGCCCTGCATCATGTGTGCCGGGGCGATCCTGCAGGCGCGGCTTTCCCGTGTTGTTTTCGGGGCGGCCGATCCGAAGGGGGGAGCTTTCGTATCCCTCTACCGGATGGCGGAGGACGTGCGGCTCAACCATCGCGTTCAGGTCACGGAAGGGGTCCTTGAAAATGACTGCCGTGAAATTTTAGGTAGATTTTTTCGTCAAAAGAGGGTACATTCCTCCCCTTGATTTTTCAGGTGATTCATTGACAATACGCGGAGAGGTACCGAAGTGGTCGTAACGGGGTCGACTCGAAATCGACTTGAGGGTCAAAAGCTCTCACGTGGGTTCGAATCCCACCC
>JAFGTS010000036.1 GCA_016933965.1 Deltaproteobacteria bacterium
AAGTACGTGAATATACATGGTTTCGGTTGCTGGCGTAGCTCAATCGGTAGAGCAGCTGATTTGTAATCAGCAGGTTGCGGGTTCGAGTCCCATCGCCAGCTCCAGTGGCTCAGATACGTGCGGAGGGGTTCCCGAGTGGCCAAAGGGAGCAGACTGTAAATCTGCCGGCGAAGCCTTCGGAGGTTCGAATCCTCCCCCCTCCACCATATGTGGATATACGTGAGGATGCGGGAGTAGCTCAGTGGCTAGAGCATCAGCCTTCCAAGCTGAGGGTCGCGGGTTCGAATCCCGTTTCCCGCTCCATTTTTTTGAGGGATCTCCAGGAAGGGAAGAAATACTGAGTTTGGAACGGCCCACGTAGCTCAGTCGGTAGAGCACATCCTTGGTAAGGATGAGGTCACCAGTTCAATCCTGGTCGTGGGCTCCATTTCAGTGAAAGCAGGTTCGGAATGAGAGATATTATCACCCTTGCATGCAGCGAATGTAAACGGAGAAATTACTCAACAACGAAGAACAAGAGGACGACCAAAAATCGCCTCGAGTTAAAGAAGTATTGCCGGTTCTGCAGAACCCATACGGTTCACAGAGAAACCAAATAGGCAGGATGACAGGAAAACAGGCCAGTAGCTCTAATGGATAGAGCACCGGACTCCAAATCCGGGTGATGGGGGTTCGAGTCCCTCCTGGCCTGCCATTTTTATTGAGCCGGGTCCGTCGATGGAAAAGATAAAGGAAAACTATAACAACATACGGCAGTTCCTCAATGAGGCCAGGGTTGAGTTGCGGAAAGTGGCATGGCCCACGCCGAAGCAGACCATTGCGTCGACATCGGTGGTCATTATCGTCGTCATGGTCGTTTCTTTCTTCCTTGGCGCCGTCGACCTGGGTCTCACGAAGATCGTTCGCATGATTTTAGGATAGGGCATGGCGTTTCACTGGTACGTCGTTCATACATATTCAAGTTTTGAGAACCGGGTCAAGCAGTCCCTCGAGGAGCGGATCCAGGCCGCGGGGATGGGTGATTTTTTCGAAGATATCCTGATCCCCGAGGAGGACGTGGTAGAGCTCAAGAAGGGCGAGAAGAAGACGTCCAAGCGCAAATTCTTTCCCGGGTACATCCTCGTGCGGATGGAGATGAATGACGATACCTGGCACCTGGTGAAGAACACGCCGAAGGTAACGGGGTTCATCGGGGTCAACGACCGTCCAACGCCGATCCCCGACGCCGACGTGGAGTCGCTCAAGACCCGGATCGACGAGGGTACGCTGAAGCCGAAACCCAAGTTCGAATTCGAGGTGGGTGATCATGTGCGGGTCATCGACGGTCCCTTCACCAATTTTGACGGCATCGTCGATGAGGTCAAGCCGGAAAAAGGCAAATTGCGTGTTATCGTAAGTATTTTCGGCCGGTCCACGCCGGTCGAGCTCGAGTTTATACAGGTCGTTCAGAACTGACCGCCAGGTGTGACGCCGGCGGAAAGTTCTGTACGGGAACTTTCACGGTAAGGGGAACGAAATGGCAAAAAAGGTAATCGCGAACATTAAGCTCCAGATCCAGGCGGGCAAGGCGACACCGTCGCCGCCGATCGGCCCGGCCCTGGGCCAGCATGGCGTGAACATCATGGAATTCTGCAAGGCGTACAACGCCTTGACGCAAAGCCAGGAAGGAACGATCATTCCTGTCATTATTACCGTTTACGCCGACAAGTCGTTCACCTTTATCACCAAGACACCGCCCACGTCGGTTCTTCTGAAACAGGCGGCCAAGATCGCCAAGGGCGCCGGTGACCCGAAGCGTGAGCAGGTGGGGCAGGTGACGGAAAAGCAGCTGAAAGAGATTGCCGAGGTCAAGTATAAAGACCTGAACGCGGTTGACATGGAAGGCGCGTTGAAGATCGTTGAAGGCACGGCGCGGTCCATGGGCATCGAGATTATTCCTTAAAACGGTTCGGAGTTTGAGCACATGTCTAACAGGGGCAAACGATACACGGAAGTAAAAAAGAAAATTGAGCCGGGCACGCGGTATACGCTGCGTGAGGCAATGGAAATAACCCTTTCGTCGGCGGGCGCGAAGTTCGACGAAACGGTCGATGCGGCCATTCGGCTCGGAGTGAATCCGAAACACGCGGACCAGATGGTTCGCGGGAGCTGTGTCCTTCCCCACGGGCTGGGGAAAACGGTCAGGGTGCTCGTCTTCGCGAAGGGTGACAAGGAACGCGAAGCCCTTGAGGCGGGTGCCGATTACGCGGGTTCCGACGAGCTGGTCGAAAAGATCAAGGGAGGGTGGCTCGACTTTGACCGGGTGGTGGCGACCCCTGATATCATGGGGACCGTCGGCAAGCTCGGGAAGATCCTGGGCCCCCGGGGCCTGATGCCCAATCCCAAGGTTGGTACGGTGACCTTCGACGTGAAGGACGCCGTTCAGGAACTCAAGGCAGGTAAAGTAGAATTCAGAGTGGAAAAAGCAGGTATTGTCCATAGTCCCGTCGGAAAAGCATCCTTCGGCGCCGACAAGCTCGTGGAGAACCTCCTGGCGCTGATCGATACGATTATAAAACTGAAACCAGCATCGAGTAAGGGAACCTACCTCAAAACCATTTCACTTTCCACAACCATGGGTCCGGGAGTCAAGGTGGATACTACGGATGTGAGGAACATTTTAAGAGCGGGATAAGATCAAAAACATAAAGTCAGAGACAGCAGGTACAGGATGTTTAATCGAACAGCGTTTCGGCCTGCCGAGACAATCGTGGTGTTTTCTGTTTTCTTCCTGTATGGGCGGTCTGACTTTCATGGATTGTAAAAGCAGGGGGTTAGCCCCTATCGAAAGGAGGCCGGAGATTGGATCGAAGTACAAAAGAACAGGTTGTTGCCGAGCTTCACGGTAAGCTGAAAGACACGAAGTTGGCCGTCCTTGTCGACTACAAGGGCATGAACGTGCGACAGATAACCGAGTTGCGCAATCAGCTCCGCAAGGTCGACGGCGAGATGAAGGTTGTGAAGAACAGTCTTCTCAGGATCGCCCTCAAGGATACGGACTTCGTGCTCCTGGAGGAGTACCTCAAGGACCCCCGGGCGCTTATCATGAATTACGGCGATGTGGTTGAACCGACGAAGGCTCTCGTGGAGTTCGCGAAGAAGAACGCCGAACTGGAGGTCATCACGGGCGTTCTCGAAGGCAGGCTCCTGACGGGCGACCAGATCAAGGTGCTTGCCGATCTGCCGAGCAAGGACGTGCTCATCGCGAAACTGCTTTCGCTCATGGTGGCCGTGCAGACACAACTGGTCACCGTCCTCAGCGCCGTTCCGAGGAGCTTCGTACAGGTCCTTGAAGCCTATCGGGTGAAAAGAGAAGAATCTGAGAATTAACACATACAGGAAGGAAGATGGAAAATGGCAAAGATCACGAAGGAAGACGTAATCAAGTTTATCGAGGAAATGACGGTCATCGAACTGTCGGAACTGGTAAAGGAACTGGAAGAAAAATTCGGTGTTTCCGCGGCGGCGCCCGTGGCGGTTGCGGCGGCCGGTGCGGCCCCGGCGGCCGGTGCGGCTGCGGCGGCGGAAGAGAAGACCGAGTTTGACGTTATTCTCACCGGGTACGGTGACCAGAAGATCCAGGTCATCAAGGTCGCCCGCGCCGTGACAGGTCTCGGGCTGAAAGAGGCCAAGGACCTCGTCGAGGGCGTTCCGAAACCGGTGAAAGAGGGTGTCTCCAAACAGGAAGCTGAAGATATTAAGGCGAAACTTGAAGAAGTAGGCGCCACCGTTGAGATCAAGTAACGAGGAAACGATACCCATCTACATCAAAAAAATGAGCTGCGGCTCAGAATAAGGGTTGTGATGGATACAATCAGAAAGAATTTCGGTCGGATCAAGAAGATCGTTGAGATCCCGAATCTCATCGAGATTCAGAAAAAGTCATATGCAAAATTCCTGCAGGCCGATGTGTCCCCGGAAAAGCGGAGCAATGTCGGCCTTCAGGGGGCCTTCAAGAGCGTCTTTCCCATCGTCGATTTCGGCGGGAAGTGCTCTCTGGAGTTCATCAGTTACAAGATCGGCACCCCCCGGTATGACGTACGGGAGTGTACCGAAAAGGGTATGACCTTCAACGCACCGCTGCGCATCGTGGTGCGGCTCGTTGTGTTTGACAGCAACCGGGGAAGCGAACAGCGGACCATCCGGGACATGAAAGAGCAGGAGATCTACTTCGGCGAGATACCGCTCATGACGGAGAACGGTACCTTCAATATCAACGGTACCGAGCGGGTCATCGTGAGCCAGCTCCACCGCTCGCCGGGCATCTTTTTTGATCATGACAAGGGGAAGACCCACGCGAGCGGCAAGCTCATCTATTCCGCCCGCATCATCCCCATCCGCGGTTCCTGGCTGGACCTGGAGTTCGACCCCAAGGACATTCTCTATGCCCGGATCGACCGGCGGCGGAAGATGCCCGTCACGATCCTCCTGAAGGCGATGGGGTATTCCGCCGGGGACCTCATGCGGTACTTCTACAACGTGGAGACGGTGGTGAACCGCGAAGGCCGGTTCTTCCTCGTCGTTGACGATGCCCTCGTCGGTGAGAAGGCGCCCGAGGACATCAAGGAGCCCAAGTCGGAGGAGTCCCTCGTCAAGAAGGGCCGGAAGATCACCAAGGTGGCCCTGAAGAAGATGGTCGACGCGGGCCTGAAGCATATAGAAGTTCCTGAGGATTACGTGGTGGGAAAGGTCCTCGCCGCCGACGTGAAGGACCCCGGAACGGACGAGTCCTTCATGAAGTGCAACGATGAGATCACCGCCGAGGGGGCGCAGCAGCTCATCGAGAAGGGGGTGAAGGAAGTTCATCTCATTCAGCTCGATGAGGAAGGGGTGAACGCCTACATCAGGAACACCATGCTCCTGGAGCGGATCGACAGCGAAGAGGAAGCGATCATTGATATCTACCGTCGGCTGCGGCCCAGCAATCCCCCGACCCTCGAAACGGCCCAGAAGTTCTTCAACAGCCTCTTTTTCAACGCCGACACCTACGACCTCTCCGACGTGGGACGGGCGAAGATCAATTACAAACTTCGCCTGAAGGACGTTCCCACGGACATCTGCGTGCTGCGGAAAGAGGACGTGATGGATGCCGTCAAGTACCTTATCAATCTCAAGAACAACATCGGCGATTACAGCGTCGACGACATCGACCATCTGGGCAACCGGAGGATCCGTTCCGTGGGTGAGCTGATAGAGAATCAGTACCGGATCGGCCTGGTGCGGATGGAACGGGCCATCAAGGAAAAGATGAGCCTGCTCGACGTGGAGACGATGATGCCCCACGACCTGGTGAACGCCAAGCCCGTCACGGCCGTTGTCAATGAGTTCTTCGGGAGCAGCCAGCTCTCGCAATTCATGGATCAGACGAACCCCCTGTCGGAGGTCACCCACAAGCGGCGTCTTTCCGCCCTGGGCCCCGGCGGCCTGACGCGCGAGCGGGCGGGGTTCGAGGTCAGGGACGTTCATAATACCCATTACGGCCGTGTCTGCCCCGTGGAAACCCCGGAAGGTCCCAATATCGGCCTGATCGTTTCACTGAGCACCTATGCCCGTGTCAACGAGTTCGGCTTCATCGAGACGCCCTCGGTCATCGTGAAGGACGGCAAGGTGGGCAGCGAGATCGTCTATCTCACCGCCATCGAGGAGGAGGACCACGTCATCGCCCAGGCCGACAGCAAGCTCGACTGGCAGGGACGGTTCACGGAGCTTCTGGTAACGGCGAAAAAGGGCGGCGATTACGTCACCGTCGATCCCACTGAGATCACCCTGATGGACGTGTCACCGAATCAGCTCGTCAGTGTCGCCGCCGGCCTCATACCGTTCCTCGAGCACGACGACGCGAACCGGGCCCTCATGGGTTCAAACATGCAACGCCAGGCGGTTCCGCTCATGAAGCCGGAAGCGCCGCTGGTGGGAACGGGAATGGAAGGCGTGGTGGCCCGTGATTCCGGTACGGTCATCGTGGCGGAACGCTCAGGTCTCATCGAGGACGTCGACGCCTCGCGGATCGTCATCAAGTGCGACGACGGCGAGGGCGACCTGTCCGGAACGGGCGTGGACATCTACAATCTCATCAAGTACCGGCGGACGAACCAGAATACCTGTTTCAACCACAAACCCATCGTTACGCGGGGAGACCGGGTCAAACGGGGCGACGTCATCGCCGACGGCTCGTCCACCGACAGCGGCGAGCTGGCGCTGGGGCGTAACGTCCTCGTGGCGTTCATGTCCTGGGGTGGTTACAATTTTGAGGATTCCATCCTGGTGAGCGAGCGCATCGTCAAGGACGATATCTACACGTCGGTCCACATCGAAGAGTTCGAGACCGTGGCCCGGGATACGAAGCTCGGCAAGGAAGAGATAACCAAGGACATCCCGAATGTCGGCGAGGAGGCCCTGCGGAACCTCGATGAGAGCGGCATCGTCCGGATGGGCGTTTCCGTGAAGGCCGGCGACATCCTCGTGGGCAAGGTGACGCCCAAGGGTGAGACGCAGCTCTCGCCTGAGGAGAAACTGCTGCGGGCCATCTTCGGTGAAAAGGCGGGTGATGTCCGCGATACCTCGTTGCGCGTACCGCCCGGCGTCGAAGGCACGGTGATCGACGCGAAGATATTCAGCCGGAAAGGTGCCGACAAGGACGCGCGGTCACAGAAGCTCGAGGATGAGGATATCGCCGCGCTTCTGAAGGACCGTGACGACGAGAAAAAGATCATTACGGAAAACGTCAAGAAAAAGGTCGCTGAAATGCTCATCAGCAAGACCGTCGTGTCGCGCCTGATGGACACGAAGAAACGGAAGATCCTGATCAAGAAGGGCGAGGTTATCACCGACGAACTTCTGAAGAAGACCCCCTTCGAATTCTGGAAGGAGATCGCCCTTGACGACGCGGATGCGGAAGAGCGCTTGAAACGGATCTGCAGGAACCTCGACGACAAGATAGATGTGATAGACAATTTCTTCGCCGAGCGGATCGAAAAGGTCAAAATGGGCGATGAGCTGCCGCCGGGCGTCATCAAGCTGGTCAAGGTCTACGTGGCGATCAAGCGGAAGCTTTCCGTGGGCGACAAGATGGCGGGACGGCACGGGAACAAGGGTGTTCTTTCCCGCATCCTTCCCGAGGAGGACATGCCCTTCTTTGAAGACGGGACACCCGTGGACATCATTCTGAACCCCCTTGGCGTTCCTTCCCGCATGAACGTGGGCCAGATCCTGGAAACGCACCTGGGGTGGGCTGCCAAGAAGCTGGGAGAGGATGTGCAGCGGCTTCTGGAAGAACGTTTCAGCGTCAAGAAAATAAAAGAAGAGCTGAAGAAGCTGTACAACACTGATGAGTTCTCCCGCTTTGTGGACGGCATGAACGAGGGCGAGTTGAAGCGGTTCGTGTCGAAACTCAAAAGTGGTATTCCCATGGCATCTCCCGTTTTCGACGGGGCCAAGGAAGGCGAGATCAAGGAAATGCTGAAGATGTCGTCCCTTCCCGAGGTAGGGCAGGTCAGACTCTATGATGGGCGGACAGGTGAGCCCTTCGACCAGCAGATCACGGTGGGCATGATCTACATGCTCAAGCTCCACCACCTGGTCGATGACAAGATCCATGCCCGGTCAATCGGTCCCTATTCGCTGGTGACCCAGCAGCCGCTGGGCGGGAAGGCCCAGTTCGGCGGGCAGCGTCTCGGCGAGATGGAGGTCTGGGCCATCGAGGCCTACGGAGCGGCCTATTCATTGCAGGAATTTCTCACCGTCAAGTCTGATGACGTGGCGGGGAGAACAAGAATGTACGAGTCAATTGTTAAGGGCGATCATACACTGGAACCGGGGTTGCCGGAGTCGTTCAATGTCCTCGTAAAGGAATTGCAGGGTCTCGGTATCGATGTGGAAATGATAGAGGACGCCTGAGATACCGATGATCGGCCCTCAAGGAAAACGATACTATAAAGGGAGTTGAATCCAGTGGAAGATATTTACGGATTTTTTGAGAAACCCAAGGATCCCATACGGTTCAATGCCGTGCGGGTGTCCCTCGCCTCGCCGGAAAAGATCATGTCCTGGTCACACGGCGAAGTGAAAAAACCTGAAACGATCAATTACCGGACCTTCAAGCCCGAGCGGGACGGCCTGTTCTGCGCGAAGATATTCGGTCCCGTGAAGGATTACGAGTGCCTCTGTGGCAGGTACAAGCGGATGAAGCACCGGGGCATGGTGTGCGAGAAATGCGGTGTCGAGGTCATTCAGTCGAAGGTCCGCCGGGTCAGGATGGGGCACATCGTCCTGGCGGCGCCGGTGGCCCATATCTGGTTTCTGAAGAGCCTCCCCAGCAGGATCGGAAATGTTCTGGATCTCACCCTGAAACAGTTGGAAAAGGTCCTCTATTTCGAATCGTGGATCGTTCTCGATCCCAAGGATACGCCCCTCGGCAAGAAGGACCTTCTGACCGAGGAAGAATATATCGAGGCCCGTGAGCAGTACGGTTCCGACAGCTTCAAGGCGGGGATCGGCGCCGAGGCCATCCGGACCCTGCTGGAAGAGATCGATCTCGAGGAGATGGATAAGGAACTGCGGGTGGAACTGGATGACGCCCATTCCGAGACGAAGAGAAAGAAGATCGTCAAGCGGCTGAAAGTGACCGAGTCCCTCAAGAAGTCGGGCAACCGGCCGGAGTGGATGATCCTGACGGTCCTTCCCGTCATACCGCCCGACCTGCGGCCCCTCGTTCCCCTAGACGGCGGCCGATTCGCCACGTCGGACCTCAACGACCTGTACCGGCGGGTCATCAACAGGAACAACCGCCTGAAACGGCTCCTCGAGCTCAACGCGCCGGAGATCATTATCCGCAACGAGAAACGCATGCTCCAGGAAGCGGTGGACGTCCTCTTCGACAACGGCCGGCGGGGGCGGGCCGTGACGGGTTCCAATAAACGTCCCCTGCGGTCCCTGTCGGACATGCTCAAGGGAAAGCAGGGCCGATTCCGGCAGAACCTGCTCGGCAAGCGGGTCGACTACTCGGGACGGTCCGTTATCACCGTCGGTCCCGACCTTCGGCTCCATCAGTGCGGGCTTCCGAAGAAAATGGCCCTGGAGCTCTTCAAGCCTTTCATCTACAACCGGCTCGAGGCAAAGGGCTTCGTTACCACGGTAAAGAGCGCGAAAAAGATGGTCGAGCGCGAAGACCCCCAGGTCTGGGACGCCCTTGACGAGGTCGTCCGGGAGTACCCCGTGCTCCTGAACCGTGCTCCCACGCTCCACCGGCTCGGTATCCAGGCATTTGAACCCGTCCTGATCGAGGGAAAGGCGATCCAGCTGCACCCGCTGGTATGCGCGGCATTCAACGCCGACTTCGACGGCGACCAGATGGCCGTTCACGTCCCCCTGTCCATTGAATCCCAGGTCGAGGCCCGGTGCCTGATGATGTCCACGAACAACATCCTTTCGCCGGCTCACGGGAAACCGATCATCGTTCCCAGCCAGGACATCGTACTGGGGATCTATTACATGACGAGGTCCAAGGAATTCGCCCGCGGGGAAAGCATGGTCTTTTCCGACCCTGAGGAGGTCCGGTGCGCCTTTGATGCCGATGCCGTCGAGCTCCATGCCAAGATCCGGGTCCGGATGAACGGCGGGCTGGTGGATACCACCGTCGGCCGGGTGCTCCTCTATGAGGTCATTCCGAAGGAGATTCCCTTTGAATTCATCAACCGGGTCATGAACAAAAAAGAACTGGCCAATCTCATCGATCACACTTACCGGTCGGTGGGCGCGAAAGCGACGGTCATTCTGGCGGACCGTCTCAAGGACGTCGGATTCAAGTACGCCACGCTGTCGGGACTCTCCATATGTATCGATAACATGATGATACCGCCCGGAAAAGAAGGCATCGTCGACCAGGCAAAGAACGATGTTCTGGAAATTCAGCAGCAGTATATGGAAGGTCTCATAACCGACGGCGAGCGTTACAACAAGGTCATTGATATCTGGGCACACGCGACTGAAAAGGTCGCCAATGAGATGCTCAGGGATATCGCCAATGAGGATGTCGCGTCCCCGGAGGGAACGGCCTTCAAGGCGGAGAGCTTCAATCCGATCTATATGATGGCCGATTCCGGCGCCCGGGGAAGCGCCGCCCAGATCAGGCAGCTTGCCGGCATGCGGGGACTGATGGCGAAACCCTCGGGAGAGATCATCGAGACGCCCATTACCGCCAATTTCAGGGAGGGGCTGTCGGTCCTGCAGTACTTCATCTCGACACACGGCGCCCGCAAGGGATTGGCCGACACGGCCCTCAAGACGGCCAACTCCGGGTACCTGACGCGCCGTCTCGTCGATGTGGCGCAGGACTGCATCATAACGGAAAGTGACTGTAATACCATTGACGGCATCGACGTGTTCGCCCTCGTGGAAGGCGGCGAGATCATCGAGACCGTCGGTGAACGGGTGCTCGGGCGTGTGGCTCTTGAGGACGTGAAAGACCCCTTCACCGGAGAGGTCATCGTTAAGGCGAGCGAGGAGATCGATGAAGCCCTGGCGGAGAAGATCGACCGGGCGGGCCTTGAACGGGTGCTGATTCGCTCCGTTCTCACCTGTAAATCGAAATTCGGTGTCTGCGCCCGGTGTTACGGGCGTGACCTTGCCCACGGCCATCTCGTCAATATCGGCGAGGCCGTCGGCATCATCGCCGCCCAGTCCATCGGCGAACCCGGCACGCAGCTGACGATGAGGACCTTCCACATCGGTGGTACGGCAAAGTTCGAGGAACATTCGACCCTGGAATCGCGCCACGACGGAACGCTGAAGTTCGTCAACCTCCACATGGAGGTGGACAGCAACAACCGCATCGTGGTCATGAGCCGCAACGGTGAGATCCATGTCCTTGACGAGAAGGAAAGGAGCCGCGGCAAGTATCCCGTTCCCTATGGCGCCCACCTGAGAATGTCCAAGGAAAAAGAGGTGAAAAAGGGCGAGCTCCTTGCCGAGTGGGACCCCTATTCCATTCCGATCCTTTCCGAGGTGAGCGGGACCATCAAGTTCGGTGACATCGTAGAAGGAAAGACCATGCAGGAGCAGGTCGACGAGGTTACCGGCCTTTCCCGCAAGGTCATCGTTGAATACCGGAATATCGATCTTCGCCCCCGGGTTTCGATCAAGGACAAGGACGGCAAAACGGCAAAACTGCCCGGGACGAACGTTATCGCCCGCCACCTTCTTCCCGTGGGGGCCAACATCGTCGTGTCCGAGGGCGAGTTCATACGGGCCGGTGACATCATTGCCAAGATCCCCCGGGAAACGACGAAGACCAAGGACATCACCGGCGGTCTGCCCCGTGTCGCCGAGCTTTTCGAGGCGCGGAAACCAAAGGAGCATGCCGTTATTTCCGAGATCGACGGCACCGTCACCTACGGTGAGGGCGTCAAGGGCAAGAGGCGGGTCATCATCACCCCCGACGTGGGCGATCCCAAGGAATATCTCATCCAGAAGGGGAAACACATCAGCGTCCAGGAAGGTGACGTGGTGGTGGCGGGACAGTCCCTGATGGACGGCGCCAGCAACCCTCACGACATTCTCAGCATCAAGGGGGAAAAGGACCTGGCCCGCTACCTGGTGGACGAGGTCCAGGAGGTCTACCGGCTGCAGGGTGTCAAGATCAACGACAAGCACATTGAGATTATCGTCCGGCAGATGCTCAAGAAGGTTCGTATCATGGAACCGGGAAGTACGTCCTTCCTTGCAGACGAGCAGGTGGACCGGTCCGAGTTCGAAGAGGCGAACGAAGCGGTTGCCGCCGCCGGCGGGACCCCGGCCATCGCCGAGCCGGTGCTTCTGGGAATCACCAAGGCATCGCTGACGACGGACAGCTTCATATCGGCGGCGTCGTTCCAGGAAACGACCCGCGTCCTCACGGAAGCGGCCATGTCGGGGAAGATCGATTTTCTGAGGGGCCTGAAAGAGAACGTTATCATGGGTCGTCTCATCCCCGCCGGAACAGGGATCACCACCTACAAGAAGCTGGGTATCGACGTCGATGACGCCGGTGAGGAAGCGGCCCCGGAAGAGTCTCAATTAATTGAGCATGAAGAAGAGAAAAGCCTTGACAGAGAAGCTGCGAATTGATACACAGACCGAATTTCTGCGTGTACTTGATTAGTTCGGCGGCAGTGAATATTGCAGTGGAGGAAGAATGCCAACAATCAACCAGTTGATACGAAAAGGGAGACAGAAGGTACGGAAAAAGACGGCCGCCCCCGCGCTGGCGGAATGCCCCCAGCGGCGAGGTGTCTGTGTTCGTGTGTATACGACGACGCCCAAGAAGCCCAATTCCGCTCTGCGAAAGGTCGCCCGTGTGCGCCTCACGAGCGGATATGAAGTGACGTCTTACATCCCGGGGATCGGCCATAATCTGCAGGAACATTCCGTCGTACTGGTGCGTGGCGGCAGAGTCAAGGACCTTCCCGGCGTGCGATACCACATCGTGCGTGGCACGCTCGATGCCATTGGAGTGCAGGATAGAAAACAGGGACGTTCAAAATACGGAGCAAAGAGAGAGAAGTAAGCAGGGATAAGTGCCATGCCGAGAAGACGAGAGGTAACAAAACGAAAGGTTCTGCCGGATCCGAAATATAACAGCGTGCTCGTGGCGCGCTTCGTCAACAACCTTCTGAAGAAGGGGAAGAAGAGCACCGCCGAGTCGATCCTTTATGGGGCCTTTGACATTATTGAACACAAGAGCAAGGAGTCGCCCATCGATGTCTTTGAGCGGGCGATGAGCAATGTCAAACCCGTTCTCGAGGTGAAATCGCGGCGGGTAGGCGGGGCCACCTATCAGGTCCCCACGGAAGTGCAGCCGGACAGGCGGGTCGCCCTGGCGATCCGGTGGCTGATCGGCAACGCGAATGGTCGTGCCGGAAAAAGCATGAGGGAAAAGCTTGCAGCCGAGTTGATTGATGCGGCCGAAAACAGAGGCGGAGCGATCAAAAAGAAAGAGGACACCCATAAGATGGCCGAGGCCAACAAGGCCTTTGCCCATTATCGGTTTTAAGGGCGTCCCTCCGCGACGGTTTATTCAGAGCAGGTGAACATCTCTTGGCACGGCAGGTTCTTTTACAGCATATACGTAATATCGGCATCATGGCCCATATCGATGCGGGGAAAACCACGACCACGGAGAGGGTTCTCTATTACACGAAGGTTTCCCACAAGATGGGCGAAGTGCATGACGGCGCCGCTGTCATGGACTGGATGGAACAGGAACAGGAGCGGGGAATCACCATCACCTCCGCCGCGACGACCTGTTTCTGGAAGGATAACCGGATTAATATTATCGATACCCCGGGGCATGTTGATTTTACGATTGAAGTTGAGCGGTCGTTGCGGGTTCTTGATGGTGCCGTCGCCCTGTTCTGTGCCGTCGGCGGTGTTGAGCCCCAGTCGGAGGTCGTCTGGAGGCAGGCCGACAAATACGGTGTTCCCCGGATCTCTTTCATCAACAAGATGGACAGGGTCGGGGCCGATTTCCGGGGAGTTGTCAGAGCCATAAAAAACCGGCTGGGAGCGAACCCCCTGCCGCTGCAAATACCCATCGGCTCGGAGGAAACGTTCCGAGGCGTTGTCGATCTCATCCGGATGCGGGCGATCATCTATGATCAGGATACCCTGGGCTCCGAATATACCACGAGCGAGATACCTCCCGATCTGAGAGAAACGGCTGAAAAAGAGAGAGAAGCACTCATCGAGTCCCTCGCCGACTATGACGAGGAACTGATGACGAAATATTTGAACGAAGAAGTTCTTTCACATGAAGACATCATGCAGGCGGTCAGGAAAGCGACCCTGTCGATGAAGATAACACCGGTTCTGTGCGGCTCCGCATTCAAGAACAAGGGCGTGCAGCCGCTGCTCGACGCCGTCATCGACTACCTTCCGTCGCCGCTGGATCTGCCGCCCGTGGTCGCGCGGGATACCAAAGGCGGGACCCTGTCGGTCGAGCCCCGGGACGAGGCTCCCTTTGCGGCGCTTGCCTTCAAGATCATGACCGATCCCTACGTGGGCCAGCTGACCTACTTCAGGGTGTACGCCGGCGTTCTGGAGAGCGGTTCCTATATTTACAACGCCTCGAAGGAAAAGCGCGAACGGATCGGGCGCCTTCTGAAGATGCACGCGGACAAGCGCGAGGACATAAAGGAAGTACGGACCGGTGATATCGCCGCCGCGGTGGGCATGAAGGTGACATCCACGGGAGACACGCTCTGCGATGTGAACAGCCCGCTCCTGCTGGAAAAGCTCGAATTTCCCGAACCCGTCATCGCCATTGCCATCGAGCCGAAAACGAAGGTGGACGAGGAAAAGCTTGACACGGCGCTGCAGAAGATCAGCCGTGAAGACCCGACCTTCCGGGTCAGGCAGGACAGGGACACGGGACAGACCCTGATATCGGGCATGGGCGAGCTTCACCTTGAGATCATCGTGGACCGGCTCTCGCGGGAATTCGGCCTCGGAGCGAATATCGGAAATCCCCAGGTGGCCTACAAGGAGACGATCCGGCGGGGTGGACGGGCCGAAGGCAAGTTCGTCAGGCAGTCGGGCGGACGAGGCCAGTACGGTCATGTCTGGCTGGAGATAGAACCGCAGGTGCCCGGCGGCGGGTTCGAGTTCAAGGACAGGATCATCGGCGGCGTCATTCCCCGCGAGTTTGTCCCGGCCGTCGAAAAGGGTGTCCGGGAAGCCCTGGAAGAGGGAGTACTGGCAGGCTATCCCGTTGTGGATGTCCAGGTGAGCCTGGTCGACGGCTCGTACCACGAGGTGGATTCATCGGAGCTCGCTTTCAAGGTGGCCGGTTCCATGGCCTTCAAGGAAGCCGCCAGGCGGTGCCATCCGATCCTCCTGGAGCCCATCATGTCTGTTGAAGTCGTCGTTCCAAAGGAGTACCTGGGCGATGTCATCGGCAGCCTCAGCTCCCGGCGGGGAAAGATTGTCAGCCTGGAATCGAGGCCCGCGTCGGAAGCGATCCACGCGGAGGTCCCCCTCGCGGAGATGTTCGGCTACGCGACCGATCTGCGGTCAAAGACGCAGGGACGAGCCGCCTTTACGATGAAGTTTTTGAATTATAATGCCTTGTCAGAAGATTTGGCTCGGGATATTGTTGAAAAAAAGCAGAGGAAATAATAATCAGGAATTCTGAATACAACCATTTGATAACCAAAAGGAGGTAATGGTTATGGCTAAAAAGAAATTCGAGAGGACGAAGCCGCATTTGAATATCGGCACCATCGGCCATGTCGATCACGGTAAGACGACCTTGACGTCGGCAATAACGAAGCACCTCGCCAGCAAGGGAATGGCCGAATATATGGCCTTTGACGCGATCGACAACGCGCCGGAGGAGAAGGAACGCGGCGTCACGATCAATATCGCCCACGTTGAGTATCAGACGGATAAGCGGCACTATGCGCACGTGGACTGCCCGGGTCATGCCGACTATATCAAGAACATGATATCGGGGGCCGCCCATATGGACGGTACCATCCTGGTCGTTGCGGCGTCGGACGGTCCCATGCCGCAGACGCGGGAACACATCCTCCTTGCACGCCAGGTGCAGGTTCCCTCGGTTGTTGTGTATATGAACAAGGTTGACCTTGTCGATGATCCGGAGCTTCTCGACCTCGTCGAGCTCGAACTGCGGGAGCTCCTGAACGAATACAAGTTCCCCGGTGATGATATTCCCATCATCAGAGGGTCCGCCCTGAAAGCACTGGAGAGCGATGACCCCAATTCCGAGGACGTGAAGAGCATCTGGGAACTGCTTGAGGCGGTCGACAGTTATATCCCCGAACCCCAGCGGGATCTGGACAAGCCCTTCCTGATGCCCATCGGTGACGTGTTCACCATTTCCGGTCGCGGTACCGTCGTGACGGGGCGAGTGGACCGTGGGATCGTCAAGACCGGTGAGGAAGTGGAAGTCGTCGGCATTCGGCCGACCTTCAAGACCGTCTGCACGGGCGTTGAAATGTTCCGCAAGACCCTGGATGAAGGACGGGCCGGTGATGACATCGGTGTCCTGCTCAGGGGTACGAAGCGGGAAGAGGTGGAAAGAGGCCAGGTCGTCGCGAAACCGGGCTCCATTACGCCGCACACGAAGTTCAAAGCCCAGGTCTACGTTCTGACCAAGGAAGAGGGCGGACGGCATACCCCCTTCTTTGATGGATACCGTCCCCAGTTCTACTTCAGGACGACCGACGTGACCGGTGTCTGCCATCTGCCGGAAGGTACGGAGATGGTCATGCCCGGAGACAACGTGGAAATGACTGCTGAATTGATCACCCCCATCGCGATGGAGGAACAGCTGCGGTTCGCCATTCGTGAAGGCGGGAGGACGGTCGGCGCCGGAGTGATCAGCCAGATTATAGAGTAGGGAAATGGAAAATCAGAAGATACGAATTCGGCTCAAGGCGTACGATTACAAGCTGCTTGACAGATCGGCGCAGGATATCGTGGAAACGGCGAAACGGACCGGCGCCCGCGTGGCGGGCCCCATCCCGCTCCCCACGGTGATCAACAAGTTCTGTGTAAACAGATCTCCCCATGTGGATAAGAAGTCCCGGGAACAGTTTGAGATACGAACGCACAAGCGGCTCATCGATATTATCGAACCGACGCAGGCGACCGTGGATACCCTGATGAAGCTGGACCTCTCGGCCGGCGTTGATGTGGAAATCAAATTGTAGGGTTACTCGGAGTGAGGAGATGGCACTGGTGGTTTTTCCATCTCCTCCTTTTTTGTCAATACCTTAAACGGGAATGTGTCATTATTATGAAGAAGGCGCTGATTGGAAAAAAGTTAGGAATGACCCAGATATTCTGGGAGGACGGCTCTGTGGTGCCCGTTACGGCCGTTGAGGTCGGGCCCTGCGTCGTTATCCAGAAAAAGCTGGAAGATACGGACGGTTACAACGCCATCCAGCTTGGGTACGGTCGGGTGAAGGAGAAGAACATCACGAAGCCGCTTCGGGGGCATTTCGCGAAGGCGGACAAGGGGGCGTTCCGGGTGCTCAAAGAGGTCAGGACCGACGATGTCGACGAATACGAGGTCGGACAGGAACTGCGGGCGGACATCTTTGAGATCGGCGACCATGTCGATGTAGTGGGCACGACGAAGGGAAGAGGTTTTGCCGGTGTCATCAAGCGGCACGGCTTCAGAGGCGGAAGGGCCTCGCACGGTTCCATGTTCCACCGGGCGCCGGGCTCCATCGGCGCGAGCGCCGATCCCTCCCGGGTATTCAAGGGAACGAAACTGCCGGGACAGATGGGCGACAAGCGCAAGACCGTTCAGAACCTCATCATCGCCGGCGTGCGGCCCGAGCATAACATCATATTAATCAAGGGAGCCGTCCCCGGCAGTATCAACGGGATCGTTCTCGTGCAGGATTCTGTCAAATACTGAGGGTGCAGAGTTGTATCATGTCGATTCTCAACGTGTACGATATTGAAAAGAACAAGGTGGCGGAAATAGAGGTCGATGACGCTGTTTTCGGCGCGCCGATAAAAGAACATGTCATGCATGAGGTCGTGCGGATGCAGATGGCATGCAGACGGCAGGGGACCGCCTCGACGAAGGGCCGCAGCGACGTGAGCGGCGGCGGCAAAAAGCCCTGGCGCCAGAAAGGAACGGGACGGGCCCGCGTCGGCACGCTCCGGTCGCCCATCTGGAGGGGTGGAGGGATCGTTTTCGGACCCAAACCCCGTGATTACGCGTACAAGGTCCCCAAGAAGGTCAGAAAGGTCGCCCTGCGGTCGGCCCTGAGCCTGAAGGCGCAGGAAAACAGGATCATCGTCCTCCGGGACTTCCCCATGGAGGAGATCAAGACCAGGAAATTCAAGGAAGTTCTTGACCGGTTCGAATTGAAAAAGGTCCTTTTCATCATCGACAGGGAAAATGCGATCCTGGAAAAGTCCTCCCGAAACATCAAGGATGTGAAGATGTTGCGCTCGGAAGGCGTGAATGTGTACGACCTTCTGAAGTACGATACTCTGGTCCTCCTGGAACCGTCGGTGAAACAGATAGAGGGAGCGTTGCTGTCATAATGGATATGTACTCGATTATAAAAAAGCCGGTGATCACGGAGAAATCCACCTTTCTCAGAGAGGATGGGAACAAGTATATCTTCGAAGTGGCTTCCGACGCCACGAAGGTCGATATTCGCGCCGCCGTCGAGAAGATCTTCAAGGTCAAGGTCGTGGATGTTCATACGATCAGTATGAAGGGAAAACGCAAAAGACTGGGAAGGACAATGGGCAGGAGAAAAGACTGGAAGAAGGCCGTTGTCACCCTTGCCCCCGGCAACAGCATCGAAGTATTCGAAGGAGTTTAACGAGAGAAGGCTTGGATAATGGCTATTAAACAATACAAACCGACATCGCCCGGCAAGAGATTTCGAACCGGTTCTTCCTTTGAGGAGATCACGAAATCGAAACCCGAAAAGGGTCTTCTCGAACCGCTGAAGAGATCGGGCGGACGCAACAATCTCGGCCGGATGACGAGCAGGCATATCGGCGGCGGCCACAAGCGGCGTTTCAGGGTCGTTGATTTCAGGCGTGACAAGATGGATGTTCCTGCAAAGGTGGCGGCCATCGAATACGATCCCAACCGCTCGTCCCGGATAGCCCTGCTGCATTACGCCGACGGAGAGAAGCGCTACATCATCGCCCCCAACGGTCTTCAAGTGGGAGCCACCATCGTGAGCAGCGAGAGGGCCGACATCAAGGAGGGGAACACGATGCCCCTGAAGAGCATCCCCCTGGGTTCGCTCATTCACAATCTTGAGTTGAAGATCGGAAAAGGCGGGCAGATGATCCGCAGCGCCGGTTCCTACGGGCAGTTGATGGCGAAGGAAGGAAGTTACGCGCAGATCCGCCTTCCCTCGGGAGAGGTCAGAAAGGTCCATGTGGAATGCAGGGCCACCATCGGCCAGGTGGGGAACATCGAGCATGAGAACATCAGCATCGGAAAGGCCGGCAGGTCCCGCTGGATGGGCAAGAGACCCAAGGTCCGCGGCGTTGCCATGAACCCCATCGACCATCCCATGGGCGGCGGTGAAGGAAAATCATCGGGCGGAAGACATCCCTGCACTCCCTGGGGTATTCCGACCAAGGGATACAAGACACGGAAGCGCAAGGAATCCGATAAATACATCGTGAAGAAGAGAGGTTAAAGGGTGGCGCGTTCAATCAAAAAAGGTCCCTATATTTCTGAGAAGCTTCTGAAAAAGGTCAGAAAGGTCGAGGAGACCGGTGACCGAGGAGTCATCAAGACGTGGTCCCGCCGTTCGATGGTCGTTCCGGAACTGGTAGGCCATACCTTTGCCGTTCACAACGGGAAGAAATTCATTCCCGTCTATATAACGGAGGACATGGTCGGCCATAAGCTCGGTGAATTCGCGCCGACGCGAACTTTCTTCGGGCACGCGGGAGACAGGAAAACGAAGGTAAAGAAGCGCTAACGCAGAACGTGACTCATGGAGTTTTGAGATTCAATGGAAGCAAGAGCTATTGCCAAATATGTTCGGATATCGCCCCAGAAGGCGAGACTGGTCGTTGATCTGATCAGGGGAAAAGAAGTCGACGAGGCGGAGCGGATACTTGCCTTTACGCGTAAAAAGGCCGCCTTGATTGTGAACAAGGTCCTCAAGTCCGCCCGGGCGAACGCGACGCAGAACCCCAACATCGACGAAAATATCCTCTATGTGAAGGAAATTTTTGTGGGCGCCGGCCCGACGCTGAAAAGATGGCGGGCCCGGGCGCAGGGTCGTGTGGCGCCCATCCGGAAACGAACGAGTCATATAACAGTCGTGCTTGATGAACGGTAGGAAGTGAGGAGGTGAAGCTTGGGGCAGAAGGTTAATCCCATCGGATTCAGACTGGGCGTCAATAAAACCTGGAAATCCCAGTGGTTCTCGGAGCGCAATTACAGTGAATTGCTCCATGAGGACATGCGGGTGAGAGAGCATCTCAAGAAGAAGTTCTATCATGCCGGTATCGCGGGGATCGATATTGAACGAGCCGCCGACAAGGCGAAGATAAATATACACACCGCCCGCCCGGGGATCATTATCGGACGGAAGGGTTCCGAGATAGAAAAGGTCAAGAAGGACCTTGAATCGATCATGTCCGGCGAGGCGATCATTAATATTCTTGAAGTACGGAAACCGGAGATCAACGCGCAGCTCGTAGCTGAGAACATAGCGCTCCAGCTTGAGCGAAGGGTCGGTTTCAGGCGGGCCATGAAGCGTGCCGTCACCACGGCTCTCAAGTTCGGGGCCCAGGGCATCCGGGTGGCCTGCGCGGGCCGGCTGGGCGGCGCTGAAATGGCACGACGGGAGTGGTACCGGGAAGGAAGGGTCCCCCTCCACACGTTGCGGGCCGACATCGATTACGGTTTCGCGGAAGGTCGCACCACCTATGGCGCCATTGGTGTCAAGGTTCTCATATTTCACGGTGAAGTTCTGCCCGACAGGGAAAGCCCCGTGAGTGCGTGATCGCTGTTGTGCCGGCGGGCACAACGGACAGGATGGAATACTATGTTATCACCGAAGAGAGTCAAGTACAGAAAGATTCAGAAGGGCCGGGTCGGCGGAAAGGCCCAGAAGGGCAACACGGTAGATTTCGGCGAGTTCGGATTGCAGGCCCTGGAGCCGGGCCGGATAACGGCGCGTCAGATCGAGGCGGCTCGAATCGCCATATCCCGCCGGGTACGGCGTGGCGGCAAGATATGGATCCGCATATTCCCGCACAAATCCCTGACGAAAAAGCCGGCGGAAACGCGTATGGGGAAGGGAAAGGGATCACCCGAGGAATGGGTTGCCGTGGTAAAGTCGGGAACGGTCCTCTATGAGATGGAAGGCGTGCCGAAGGACATCGCCTTTGACGCTCTCAGGCTCGCGGCCCAGAAGCTTCCCATAAAGACGAAAATTCTTTCCAGGGAGATATTCGATGAAGATTAAACAGATCAGGGATCTCAGCATCGAGGAACTGAAACAGAAGGAACGGGATCTCTCGAAGGAACTCTTTAAACTGCGGTTCCAGTTCGCGTCGGGGCAGCTTGATTCCACGGCGTCCCTGACCTACACGAAGAAGGATATCGCCCGGATCAAAACAGTTATCAGGGAACGGGAGATTGCGGAGTCACGATGATGGAAGGAAGAGGCATTAAGAGAACCCTGCAGGGCATTGTTATCAGCGACAAGATGGACAAGACCGTCGTGGTGCGGACGGAACGGCTGGTGAAACACCCGAAGTTCCATAAATACATCAGGCGACATATGAAATACAAAGCCCACGACGAAGGGAATCAGTGCGGCGTGGGAGATACGGTACTGATAGTTGAATCACGTCCTCTCAGCAAGGATAAGCGCTGGAGGGTTCGAACGATCCTGGAAAAGGCGAAATAACAGGTCGAGTTTTGCGGAGAACATGAAGTCATGATCCAGATGCAATCCATGTTGAATGTGGCGGATAATTCCGGAGCGAAGAAGGTCTGCTGCATAAAGGTACTTGGCGGATCGCGGAAGAGATATGCCCGCGTGGGAGACGTTATCGTCGTGTCGGTCAAGGAAGCGATCCCCAATTCCAAGGTGAAGAAAGGCGATGTCGTCAAGGCGGTCGTGGTGAGGACCAGGAAGGAGATCGGCCGGGAAGACGGGTCCTATCTGCGTTTTGACGATAATTCAGCCGTTTTGATAAATGAATCTCTCGAGCCCCTGGGAACCCGGATATTCGGACCGGTGGCGCGCGAGCTGCGGGCCAAGCAGTTCATGAAGATCGTGTCCCTGGCTCCCGAGGTGATATAGAGAGGTGGAAGGTATATAGCGATGGAGCGGGTCCACATAAGAAAAGGTGATATGGTCGAAGTGATCGCCGGCAGGGAGAAGGGAAAGACCGGCAAGGTGGTCAGCATCAACCATGACAAGAATCGGGTGATCGTCGAAAAGCTGAATTTCGTCAAGAAGCATCAGAGACCCGACATGAAGGGAAAGGGAGGGATCCTGGAAAAGGAAGGCTCGATCCATCTGTCGAACGTGAAGATCATCTGCAACAAGTGTGACAAGGGCGTCCGCATCGGATACAAGATCCTCGAAGACGGCAAGAAGGTTCGCATCTGCAAGAAGTGCCAGGAAATTCTGGATGAATAAGCAGGGGAATGATTGATGGCGCGATTAAAGGAACAGTATGACAAGGAAATAATCCCCGAGCTCACCAAAGAGTTCGGGTATCGAAATAGAATGGAAGTGCCCAAGGTCGAGAAGATCGTCGTCAACATGGGCCTGGGCGAGGCGATCCAGAACGCCAAGATACTGGAAAGCGCCGTGGAGGAGCTTGGTCTCATTGTCGGCCAGCGGCCGGTCATTACAAAGGCAAAGAAGTCCATCGCCACCTTCAAGCTCAGGAAAGGCATGTCCATCGGCTGTACGGTGACGCTGCGGAAAGACCGGATGTACGAGTTCCTTGACCGGCTCGTCAATGTAGCCGTTCCCCGGATCAGGGACTTCCGGGGGATATCGCCCCGCTCCTTTGACGGCAGGGGAAATTTCTCCATGGGCATCAATGAACATTATATTTTCCCCGAGATCGAGTATGACAAGATCGACAAGGTCAAAGGCATGAATATCACTATCGTAACGACAGCCAAGACGGATGATGAAGCGCGCCGACTGTTGCAATTGCTGGGTGTGCCGTTCAGAACGTAGGGAGGAGTGAGCGTGGCCAAGAAATCCTTGATGGCAAAGGCCAAGAGAACGAAGAAATTTGACGTGAGAGATTACAATCGATGCCCGCTCTGCGGGAGACCACGTGCCTATTACCGGAAATTTGACATGTGCCGGATATGCCTCAGAAAGCGGGCGCTCAACGGAGAGATCCCCGGCATGATCAAGTCGAGTTGGTAGAGGAGAAACACTATGGGAATGAGCGATCCTATCGCTGACATGCTGACGCGTGTTCGAAACGCCAATCGAATGAAGTTCAAGAGCGTTGATGTCCTGCTTTCCAAGTTGAACATCAATATAGCCAAGACATTGAAGAAAGCGGGATATATCAGCGGGTTCGATATTGTAAAGAACGATGCGAAGACCCATGATATGTTGAGGGTCCATCTGAAGTATACCGACAGGAAGGAACGGGTCATCACCGGCATTCAGAGGATGAGCAAGCCGGGCAGGCGCATGTACACGTCAAGCTCGAAAATACCCAAGGTCCTGAACGGGTTCGGCATATCCGTCCTGTCCACGTCGCGGGGCGTCATGACCGACGCGGAGGCGCGGGCGCTGAACGTGGGAGGCGAGATCCTCTGTAATGTCTGGTAGAAAAGCATCAGTGCGCAAATAACCGGGAGAGTATTTCATGTCCAGAGTTGGAAAAAAACCGATTGAAATTCCTGCGGGTGTGGCAATAAAGATGGAGGAGTCCCTCGTCAGCGTTGAAGGTCCGAAAGGGTCGCTGTCGCGGACGATCCCCCGGGAGGTCGCCCTCGATATAGACGATAAGCTCATCACGGTCAGGCGGCTGACCGACGATAAACGAGGGCGGGCGATGCACGGTCTTGCCAGGACGCTCGTCTCCAATATGGTGACCGGTGTCAGCACGGGCTTCGAAAAAGGGCTCGAGATCGTCGGTGTCGGCTACCGGAGCGAGATAGATGGAAACCTTCTCCGTTTGATGGTCGGCTACTCCAAACCGGTGGAATATCAAGTGCCGGAGGGGATCTCCATCCGCATCGACAAGCAGGTGAATATTGTTGTTTCCGGCATAGACAAGGAACTGGTCGGAAGCGTGGCCGCCCAGATCAGGCGGATACGGAAACCGGAGCCGTACAAGGGCAAGGGTATCCGGTACGCCGGTGAGAAAGTCCGCAGAAAAGTCGGGAAGTCAGCGGGAGCTTAATTCAGGATAACAGGGGAAAAGCGGTGACGTCGATTAAGAAGATAAAGAAAATACGGGCACGGCGCAAACAGAGAGTCAGGGGCAAGATATCCGGTACGGCGGAACGTCCCCGCCTTTCGGTGTTTCGCAGCAACCGGGCCATCTATATCCAGGCCATCGATGACGTGAGCGGCGTGACTCTTGCCGAAGCGTCGTCCATGAGCAAGGACCTTCAGGGAAAGCTGTCCGGATTGAAGAAGACCGAGGTCGCGAAGGAAGTGGGAAAACTTCTGGCGAAACGGATGCAGGAAAAGAACCTTCGGTCGGGTGTGTTCGACCGCGGCAGATACCTTTATCACGGACGGGTGAAAGCCCTTGCCGATTCGGTCAGAGAATCGGGAATACAAATTTAATATTTACGTGCGGACAAGGATGGCTATGGAAGAGATCGAACTTCTTGACAAGGTAATAAAAATCAAGAGAACGGCAAAAGTCGTGAAAGGTGGAAGACGGTTCAGATTCAGCGCCCTCGTGGTCGTCGGTGACGGAAACGGCTCGGTGGGCGTCGGACTCGGAAAGGCCCAGGAAGTGCCGGAGGCGATCAGAAAAGGGACGGAACTGGCCAAAAAGAACATGATCACCGTGACCATTAATGAGGGAACGATCCCCCATGAGATCATGGGTCATTACGGCGCGGGACGGGTCCTCCTGAAACCGGCGTCTCCCGGTACCGGTCTGATAGCGGGTGGGGCCGTACGGGCCATTCTTGAATGCGCCGGCGTGCAGAACATACTGACCAAGTGTATCGGCTCACACAATCCCCACAACCTGGTCAAAGCGACGATGGATGGACTTGAAAATCTGAAGAACCCTGACGATATCGCTTCCAAGAGGGGAAAGGAAGCCTTTCAGGCATAGGAACAGCGGGGTTGCAGTGAGGTGATGGCGTGGAAAAACAACTGAAGATAACGCAGATCAGGAGCCTTATCGGAAGGCCGCAGAAACAGAGAAAGGTCCTTCAGGGAATGGGGCTTGGAAAGATGCATAAAACGGTATATCTGAAAGATACTCCTGAGGTCCGGGGTATGGTGAACAAGGTTTCCCACCTGGTCGCCGTCGAGGAATGTGAGGTGGCTTCGTAATGAATTTGAGTGAACTGAAACCCCCCGAGGGTTCTCGGAAAAAGAAAAAACGGGTGGGCCGGGGCACCGGTTCAGGCCATGGCGGAACCTCCTGCAAGGGTTCGAAGGGGCAGAACGCCCGATCCGGCGGCAAGGTGAAACCGGGCTTCGAGGGCGGACAGATGCCCTTGACGAGACGGCTGCCCAAGAGAGGATTCTTTAACAAGTTCCGGAAGGATATCGTTGTCGTGAACCTGGAGCAGCTGAAGAAATTCCCTGAAGGCTCGGTCGTCGATGCCGATTCCCTTCTTGAAAAGGGCATCATCAAGAAACGGGGTGACGGGATCAAGATCCTCGGCAAGGGGTCGATCGAATATCCCCTTTCGGTCAGGGTGAACGGGATCAGCCGGCAGGCACGGGAAAAAATAGAAACATCAGGCGGGACGATAGAGGTCATCTGAAGTGCTCGAAGGTTTCAGGAATATAACGAAAATACCCGAACTCCAGAAGAGGATCCTCATGACCTTCGCTCTTCTGGCAATATACCGGGTCGGGGCCCATGTTCCCACGCCCGGTATCGATACAGCCGCCCTTGCGGCATTCTTCGAACAGGCGCGGGGTTCGTTGATAGGCCTCTTTGATATGTTCGCCGGCGGGGCGCTGAGTAATTTGTCGGTCTTCGCTCTCGGCATCATGCCGTACATCAGCGCGTCCATTATCCTGCAGCTTCTGACAGTGGCCGTGCCTTACCTGGAAAAGCTTTCCAAAGAGGGGGAGCAGGGCAGGAAGAAAATAACCCAGTACACGCGGTACGGGACGGTTCTTTTAAGTATAATCCAGGGATTCGGAATATCCATCGGACTGGAGAACATGGCCGGTCCCACGGGTCTCTCGGTCGTCATTCACACCGGATGGGGGTTCCGTCTCATGACGGTCATAACCCTCACCGCCGGAACGGCCTTCATTATGTGGCTCGGCGAGCAGATCACCGAGCGGGGTATCGGGAACGGCATCTCGCTCATCATCTTCGCCGGTATCGTCTGCAGGGGGCCGGCCGGTGTGTACAACACGATCCGGCTTCTCTCGACGGGTGAGATGGGGATATTCTTTATCGTTCTCCTGCTGGTGCTGATGGTGGCCACCGTCGGTTTTATCGTTTTTGTGGAAAGCGGCCAGCGGCGGATCCCGGTCCAGTACGCGAAACGTGTCGTCGGCCGGCGCATGTACGGCGGCCAGGCGACCCATCTGCCACTGAAGGTAAACACCTCGGGGGTCATCCCGCCGATCTTCGCGTCCTCGATCATCATGTTTCCGGCAACGATCGCGAATTTTGTCCCTCATCCCTGGATGAAGGCGATGTCGGATTTTCTGATGCCGGGTCACGTGGTGTACAATCTTCTGTATGTGGCCCTGATCGTCTTCTTCTGCTATTTTTACACGGCCGTCACCTTCAATCCCGTGGATGTGGCCGATAACATGAAGAAATACGGCGGTTATGTGCCGGGCATACGGCCGGGAAAGAAAACGGCCGAGTATATCGACAGCGTGCTGACCCGGCTGACCTTCAGCGGGGCCATATATGTTTCGGCGGTCTGCGTACTGCCGAGTATTTTGATCAGTCAGTTCAATGTTCCTTTTTATTTCGGGGGTACGGCGCTCCTCATCGTGGTCGGTGTCGCCCTCGACACGGCGGGTCAGATAGAGACGCATCTGCTGACACGGCAATATGAAGGTTTCATGAAGAAGGGGAGGATCACCAGAAGACGTTGATGTGGGGATTCTCACAGGGGGAACACGGTGAATGGTTATCCTGAAGTCTCCCGAAGAAATCGAAAAAATGCGCCGGAGCAATGAAATTGTCGCCCGCATTTTAAAAGGATTGTCGGAACTGGTCAAACCGGGTGTTACCACCCGTGAGCTTGATGAATATGCCGAGTCGGAAGCCCGGAAGGAAGGCGCGGACCCGGCGTTCAAGGGATACGGCGGATATCCCTTTGCTCTCTGCACATCGGTTAATTCGGAAGTGGTCCATGGATTCCCTTCCGACGTGCCACTGAAGGAAGGCGATATCGTCAGCCTTGATTTCGGGGTCCGCTATGACGAGTATTACGGTGATTCGGCGGTGACACTGCCCGTGGGGAAGATAACGAAAACGGCGTCCCGGTTGATGAAGGTCACCCGAGAGGCCCTCTATCAGGGTATCGACAAGGCGCGGGCCGGCAACCGGCTGGGCGACATATCCTACGCCGTTCAAAACTTCGTGGAGCGTGCCGGGTTCTCCGTTGTCCGGGATTACGTAGGTCACGGGATCGGCAAGAGCCTTCACGAGGACCCTCCCGTTCCGAACTTCGGCGTGCGGGGGCGGGGCATAGAGTTGAAGCCGGGAATGGTCCTGGCCATCGAGCCAATGGTGAATGAGGGGATCTACAAGGTCCAGGTAAAGCCTGATGGATGGACCGTCGTTACCGGCGACGGTAAACTGTCGGCTCATTTTGAGCATACCGTGGCGATAACCGAGGATGGGCCGGAGATATTGAGCAAGGTCCTGTAAGCGCGGAAACGGCGAAGGGAAACAGCGGAGATTATGGCGAAAGAGGAATCAATAGTTGTGGAAGGAACGGTGATCGAGCCCCTTCCCAACGCGATGTTTCGAGTCGAACTTGAAAACGGTCACCGTGTGCTCGCGCATATATCCGGTAAAATGAGGATGCATTTTATAAAGATACTGCCGGGAGATAAAGTGACGGTCGAACTGTCACCCTATGATCTGACCCGGGGACGGATCACCTATCGGTCGAAATAGCATAAAGGGAGTAATATCGTGAAAGTACGGGCATCAGTAAAAAAAATATGTGATAAGTGCAAGATCGTCAAACGACGCGGTGTACTGAGGGTCATCTGCGAGAACCCGAAGCATAAGCAGCGGCAGGGATAAGAAAAGGGAGGTATCACGGTGGCACGGATTGCAGGTGTTGATTTACCAAAGAACAAACGGATGGATATCGCTCTTACCTACATTTACGGTATCGGTCCCTCAAAGGCCCGCCAGATCCTCGAGCAGGCCGGGGTTGATCTGAATACCAGGACCGATGACCTTGCCGACGACCAGATAACCGCCATCAGAAATATCATTGACAAGGAACACAAGGTTGAGGGTGACCTGAGGCGGGAGATCGCCATGTCCATCAAGCGGCTCATGGACATCGGGACGTACCGCGGATTGAGGCACAGGAAAGGTTTGCCCGTGAGGGGACAGAGAACATGCACGAATGCCCGGACCCGGAAAGGTCCGCGGCGGGCGATCGGCGGTAAACGAAAGAAGTAAGCTGGAGGCAAAATGGCTCGACCGAATCGAAGAGGCGTCAAGAAAAAAGAGAAGAAGAATATTGCCGAGGGGATTGCCCATATTCAATCCACCTTCAACAATACGATCGTGACGATAACGGATATGAGCGGTAACGTGATCGCCTGGTCTTCCGCCGGGGAGCAGGGATTCAAGGGGTCACGCAAGAGCACTCCCTTTGCGGCGCAGTTGACCGCGACGGAGGCGGTGAAAAAGGCGCGGGTCCACGGTCTGCGGTCCGTGCAGGTTTTTGTGAAAGGACCCGGCGCGGGGCGCGAGTCCGCCCTGCGGGCGATCCAGGCGGCCGGGTTGAATGTCACGCTGATCAGGGACGTCACCCCGATTCCCCATAACGGGTGCCGCCCGCCGAAGCGGAGAAGAGTGTAACACAATGCGATAACGCCCGGTCATATGATGCCGGGAACGGAGGATTACGTTGGCACGATATACAGATTCATTATGCAGGCTTTGCCGGAGTGAGGGCGTGAAGCTCTTTCTCAAGGGTGACCGCTGCTACAGCGATAAATGCGCGTTCGAGAGAAGAGGATACGCGCCCGGCGAGCACGGCCAGATGCGTCGAAAGAAATCCGACTACGGTGTTCAGTTGCGCGAGAAGCAGAAGCTGAGAAGAATGTACGGCCTGCTGGAAAAGCAATTCGCCGGATATTTTGTCAGGGCTGACCGGCAGAAGGGCGTGACCGGCTCGAACCTCCTGCTGCTCCTTGAGCGGCGGCTTGACAACATGGTCTATCGGATGGGATTTGCCAGTTCGAGGAACGAGGCGCGGCAACTGGTCCGCCACAGCCACTTTCTCGTGAACGGCAGGAAGGTCAATATTCCGTCCTATATCGTGAACGTGGGGGATACGATCCAGGTCAAGGAAAAAAGCCGGACCATGGGATGCATCATCGAAGCGATGGATACCGTCGCCCGGCGCGGTGTTCCGGAATGGCTTGAACTGAACAAGGATGCATTTACCGGTACGGTAAAGGCTCTGCCGACGAGGGAAGAACTGACGATGCCCATTCAGGAGCAGCTCGTGGTAGAGTTTTACTCAAAATAACAACACAACAAAATCGATAGGAATCGTAAACATGGAGAAAAATTGGCGCAGTCTTATAAAGCCGAAGCGGATAGAAGTTGACGACAAAACCCATAGCCGTTCCTATGGGGAATTTGACTGTCAGCCTCTGGAAAAGGGATTCGGCATAACCCTCGGGAACGCACTGCGACGGGTGCTCCTTTCTTCGATCTACGGCGCGGCGATCACATCCGTCAAATTCGAGGGTGTGCTGCACGAGTTTTCCACGATTCCCGGTGTCAAGGAAGATGTTACCGATATCATTCTGAATCTGAAAGGGATACGGCTCAAGCTCAACCAGCAGGGACCGAGGACGGTCCGTCTTGATGTGAAACGGGAAGGTGCCGTGACGGCGGCTGATATCATAACCGATGCCACGGTGGAAATACTGAACCCCGAGCACTATATCGCCACTCTCTCGGGAGAGGGAGGGCTGAAGGCGGAGATGACGGTGGAGATCGGCAAGGGGTATGTTCCGGCCAGGCGCGAGCGTGACGAGGACCAGCCGGAAGGGACGATAAACATCGATGCCGTGTTTTCGCCGATAAAGAAGGTGAGCTATACGGTCACGAACGCCAGGGTCGGCCAGATCACCGACTTTGACCGCCTGATCCTTGAAGTATGGACCGATGGGAGCGTCCAGCCCGAGGATGCCGTTGCCTTTTCGGCAAAGATCCTCAAAGAGCAGCTTGACGTGTTCATCAATTTTGAAGAGGAAGAAGAAGAGGAAGTGTCCGAATCCGTGGAGGAGAGCGATCATATCAACGAAAATCTCTACAAGAGCGTTGAGGAACTGGAGCTCTCCGTCAGGTCCGCCAACTGTCTGAAGAATGCCGGTATCCAGTACATCGGAGAGCTTGTTCAGAAAACGGAAGCCGAGATGCTGAAGACAAAGAATTTCGGGCGGAAGTCACTCAATGAGATAAAGGAAATCCTCCAGGAAATGGGTCTGGGACTTGGAATAAAGATAGATTTCACGCCTCCCGCGAGTGTGGAGAGCAAGGAAGAGTGACATTTACAGGCATGAAGGTTTCGTGAAAATCCGCGGTATGCGGGTTTTCCCGAAGTCGCCGATATTCGTTTTGAAAGGAATAATACACGATGCGTCACAGGAAGGCCGGGAGAAAGCTGGGAAGGACATCGAGCCATAGAAAGGCCATGCTGCGTAATATGGTGACATCCCTCCTGAGACACGACAAGATAGTTACCACCGACGCGAAAGCGAAGGAATTGAGGAGTGTTGCCGAGAAGATGATCACTCTGGGCAAGCGGGGGACGTTGCATGCCCGCAGGCAGGCCCTCGCGTTCATCCGGGACCGTTCCGTGACGGAGCGGGTTTTCGATGAACTGGCGAGCCGTTATAACGAGCGGCCCGGCGGATATACCCGGATCATCAAGGCGGGCTACCGGGTCGGCGACAACGCGCCCATGTCCATCATCGAACTCGTCGTGGATGAAAAGAAAAAGAAGGAAAAGGCAAAACCGAAGGCGGCCAAGTCAAAATAGGACCACCGGGTTCACGGGATCAATGAAAGGCAAGGAGCGATGGCTCCTTGCCTTTTTTATTCTTGCTTTTTTCGTCGTGAAAGATATATAAGAAAGAACACGTTACGGCGGGATGACGTCTTTTCCAACGAGAAGTCTCAGGAGGAATCAACCATGGCAGAAGAAAAAATCGGTGAGGTGGTAAAATTTTTCGCGAAACCAAGTGTCGCAGCCGTAAAAATTACGGGTGGTGAACTGCTGGTCGGTGATACGGTGCGATTCGTAGGACACACGACGGATTTCGAAGATGCCATCAAATCCATGGAAATCAATAACGAAAAAATTGAGAAGGCCGTCGTTGGAGATTATATCGGAATCAAGGTAGCCGATCGAGTTCGTCCCGGGGATGAAGTTTTCAGGGTAACCCCTGAATAAGAACCTTTCATGTTTTTCTTAGGGTAGTTATTGCCACGGGATGAGAGACTTCGTTCCGTGGCCTTTTTTTACTCAGTGACGCAGGGGGAGTGGAAAAGTCGCCGGGGAATTGCGGGGTGCCCGGCGATGGGCGGGGGTCACGTAATGAAAATAAGGGTTCTCGGGTGTTACGGTGCGCAGATGCCCGGTTTCAATACAACGGGCTTTCTGGTGGATGATACCATGCTGGTTGACGCGGGTACGGTAACGAAGGTCCTTTCCCTGGAAGAGCAGCTTGCGATAAACAACGTATTGATAACGCACGGACATCTTGATCATGTGCAGGACCTGTTGTTCCTGGCCGACAATCTCAGTATCGCCAATTCCAGGACCAAGCCGGTCTGCGTTATTTCAACCGAAGACATCCTCAATGACCTTCGTACCCATCTCTTCAATGATGTCATCTGGCCGGATTTTTCCGTTATCCCCTCGCCGGAGAAGCCGGTCATCACGTTCAAAGCCATAACGCCGGGGGTTCCCTTTGTACTGAACGATCTCAGGGGCACGGCCGTCAGCGTTTCCCACGCGGTCAACGCCGTTTCCTATATCCTGGAAAAGGACGGCTCAATGGTCCTTTTCATCAGCGACACGGGACCGACGGAAGACGTCTGGAAGGAGGCGAACAGGATTGGCACCTCTCTGAAAGCGCTGTTCGTGGAAGTATCCTTTCCCAACAGCATGAGCGCGATGGCGCTTGCCGCGGGTCATCTGACCCCCGAGCACCTCAAACAGGAACTTAGCAAGCTTGATGTCGATGACATCCCTATATTCATCTACCATATCAAGCCTCAGTACCGGGAGGCCATCACCGAGGAGATCGGCAGGATCCAGCGGAAGAATCTCAGGATCATCAGTGACGGCGACATTCTTCAGGTATGAAGTGAGCCGGCGTGATGATTGATTGATGCCGTCCATGAGAAATCCATCAGACCCCTATACATTCCTCTCACAATTGCAGAGTAAGGGTATCAGGCTCGGGCTCGAACCGCTCGCAGAAGTGCTCCGGAAGTGCGGTAATCCACACCTGCACTATCCGACGGTCTTGATTGCCGGCACCAACGGCAAGGGTTCCGTTGCCGCCATCCTGGCCGCCTTTCTGCAGGCGGGTGGGTATACGGTCGGTCTCTATACATCCCCCCATCTTGTTGATTTCAGAGAACGAATTCAGGTAAACGGGGAAATGATCTCCCCCTGCGACCTCCGGTGGGTCCTCGCCGAGGTCCGCCAAAAGGGCGGCGATGAACTGACCTACTTCGAATGTGCCACGGCAATGGCCTTCATGCATTTCGCCCGGTCGTCGGTCGATATCGCGGTTCTCGAGGCGGGCATGGGGGGGAGGCTCGACGCGACCAACCTGGCCCGGCCGGCATGCTCCATCATAACCAATATCTCCCGTGAACACTGTGATTACCTGGGGAGGACCCTTGCCGACATCGCCGGTGAAAAGGGAGGCATCATCAAGGACGGTGGTGTATGCATAACAGCCGCCCGTCAGCCGGCGGTCCTGGCGGTCATCGAGGCTATCTGTCACGAAAGAAGGGCGCGCCTCTATCGCATGGGCAGGGATATTAAGGTCAGGCGGCGGAAAAACGGCCATATTTCCTACTATGGAATTTCAATGAACATCCCTTCTCTGCCGCTTCCACTGCCCGGCGGTCACCAGCGGGGGAATACTGGCCTTGCCCTGGCCGCTCTTGAAATACTTGCAGCCGGGGGCATTGGTGTTCCCCTTGATGCAATCGCCGGAGGACGCATGCGGGTACACTGGGAAGGCCGGTTCGACATGGTGAGATCCGTTCCCCCCATTCTCCTGGACGGCGCCCATAATCCCGCCGCCGCGGCGGTGCTTGCCGGGGCCCTGAGAGAGGAATTGACCTATGAAAAACTTGTCCTTATCTTCAGCGTGCTTCGTGACAAGAATTACCGGGCCATCCTCAAGATACTGGCGCCCCTGGCCGATCGTGTGATAGTGACCTCCATCTCCCAGGAACGGGCACTGCCCCCGGAGCGGATAGAGCCGGTCGCCCGTCGTTTCGCGAACCGGGTGGAGTCCATCAGTGATCCGATACAGGCGCTGGCACGCGCCCGTGCCCTGGCCGGTCCCGGTGATCTCATCCTGGTGACTGGTTCGCTCTATCTCGTGGGGCGCATGAAGGAGATCCTTTCCTCGGAGCACGCATCACAACGGTAAAACCGGCCGCATTCCATGGATGTCGCGGCCATGGCCGTCCGCTGTCTGCCGAAAGTGCAGCCCCATCACCTTTTTGTGATTTTTGAAAACCTGAATTTATGCTATGCAACGGGAAATCCCCATTGCCCGAAGGAACGCGCTGTGACAAACGCCGGGAAACCCCTTCTCATACTTGCTGTTCTCCTGATCCTCCTCTTTCAGGTTCCCTCCCTGTTCGCGGCGGAACGAAGCGTCCCGGCGGGGCCGGTAACGATCGAGGCGGACCGGCTGGAGTATGATGAGAGAACACAGACCTACCTTGCCGAGGGACGGGTCCTCATCACCTTTGAAGACGGACTGCTCCGGGGCGACCGGGTCCTCATGAACAGAGAGACCGGGGATGTCGAGGCGCGGGGACATGTCTTTCTCAGAAGCGGCCTCGATACCATGGAGGGCGAACGGCTGGATTTCAATATCGAAAGCCGGCAGGGGTCCCTCGACCGGGGAACGCTCTTTATCGAGCAGAACAACTTCTATCTCACGGCGGAAGAGATCCGGAAAACGGGGGATGCGTCGTATTCGCTCAGGGACGCCCGGGCCACGACCTGCGACGGACCGGAGCCGGACTGGCGCTTTACCGGCAAAGAAGTGGATGTCACCATCGACGGGTACGGAACCATCCGGGACGGGACATTCCAGGTCCGGAACGTCCCCCTGCTGTACGTGCCCTATCTCCTGTTTCCCGCGAAAACCAAGCGGCAGACCGGTTTCCTCTTTCCCCGGTTCGCCTATTCGCAGGACAAGCTCGGCTGGGACGTGGAGGTACCCTTCTACTGGGTCCTGTCGGACAGCGCCGATGCAACCTTCTACGAGCGGTACATGGATAAACGGGGGATGCAGTTCGGGACGGAGTTCCGGTACTGCCTGTCGGAAGATTCGGCGGGAACAGTCTACGGCGATTACCTGAATGACTCCATGGACGTCTCCGGGGAAGAGGATGACCTGGAGCGGGACTGGGAGGGGAACCACAAGCGCTGGTCCTGGTACGTCAATCATGAATCCCGCTTCGATCACGGCATATCTTTCCGGGCCGACCTCAGGAAGATATCCGACATCTGGTATTTCAGGGATTTCGATTCCTATAATTACTACAGCGCCCATTACGGCGGGAACAGCGGCGGTCCCTTCGACGGCGTGTCCTTTCTCGGTGACCGGTCGCTGGCCTCCCTCGATTCAACGGCGCGGCTCGTAAAGGATGGGCCTCTCTATAACGCCACCGCCCTCGTGCAATACACCGACGACCTGCAGCGTATCTCCAACGAAAACACCCTGCAGAAATATCCCGAGGTGACCTTTTCCCTCATACAGCAGCCCCTCTTCGGCACGCCCTTCACGGTCGAAAGCGAGACCCAGTACGATAACTACTACCGCAGGACCGGCTACCGCGGCCATTTTTTCGATGAATATCCCACGGTGTCCCTGCCGCTTCGCTTCCGCCACTACCTCGAGTTCACGCCGGAGATGGCGGTGCGCTTCACCGCCTGGGACAGCCAGGATACGCTCACACCCGAACAGAGTACCCACGCGAGCCGCACACTCTACGAAGCGGGAGGAACACTCTCAACGGAGGTTCAGCGCATCTTCACCATCGGTGGCGGTCATCTTGATAAACTGAGGCACTTGATAAAACCGGAGGTGGCCTATCGGTATATCCCTTACAAAAACCAGGACGACATGCCCGACTTCGTGCCTGTGATCGACGAAACAAACGCGCTGACCTATTCGGTGACGAACTTTATAACGGCGAGACTCAAGGATGAAAAGGGGAACATCAGCTACCGCGAGGTCATGCGGCTGAAACTGAGCCAGACCTACGACATCCGGGAAGCCCGGCGCACGCTGGAATCGCCCGATGACGACCGGCGGCCGTTCGGAACCTTTGACATGGAACTCGACGTCAACCCCTTCCAGTACCTCTCCTTCAGTTCCGACGCCCGGTTTGACACGGAGAGCGGCGAATGGAAGCGGCTCAACGCGAGTCTCGACACGACGGACCCCCGGGGCGACAGCGCCGGTATCGAGTACCGGTACACGCAGAATTCCGTCGAAGAGGTCAACCTTTCCCTGGCGGGTGTCGTGACGGAGAACCTCACTCTTTCCTATATTCTGAAGAAAAACCTTCTCGATCACCGGTACATCGAAACGGCTTACGGCATCGACTATCACAAGCAGTGCTGGAGCGTGAACTTCAGTTATACCGATTCATCGGATGACCGGGGTTTCATGGTCATCTTCACCCTGCTGGGCCTCGGCAAGGTGGGGAAAGTGTCGGGGAGCGTTCCCGAGGAGTGGTAGCAAGACAGGAGTAAAATAATTCGGGCTGATACACAAAATGCTTTATCGTGACAATGCCATGGAGACCTTCACAGCACTGAAAGAACTGGTTGAGAATCCGGATTACCAGGAACAGCGGCGAAAGACCCTGGCCGTTTTGAGTGATGATATAATCGATGCTCCCATCATCGGGCTTGTCGCGGCATTCAATACACTGCCCCATTGTTTCACACTCCAGAGCTGTTATGGACATTTCCTCTGTTCAGGCCGCAGTGAACCCCGTACTCTTGAACCGCTGCCAGTGTCGGATACCATCGAGAAGGTAACATACCGGATCGCCTATATCGCGCTTTGCGTCGAGAACAGTATCCCGGGCAAAGCGTTGCTCAGGGCGTTGCGGGGGCTCACGGCCATCGATCCCGAAAATATCCAGTTCTGCTGTGCCCAGTGGTTCTGGGAACGGCAGGTCAATTCCTACGCCCTGCAGGTGCTGCCGGACCGGTTCAAGCATCAGGACACGGCGATACTGGACTACCGGGAGGCGGTGCATATAGAACAGGTGCGCGACAGGTTTTTCACCCGTCTTGGAAAAATACCACAGGAACAACGGTGAGATCGATCGACGGGAGCGGGAACGCGGCCGGCCCCATATTCTTTGCATAGGAACGATGAAATCTGAGTTTTTTCCTTGACAAAAACGCCGTTATTGCATAGCGTACCGTTTTCGTTATTCATGAATATATATGGTGTGCTATGAAGACATTCAGTGCGAAGAAAGAAGATGTATCACAAAACTGGTATCTGATCGATGCCGATGGGAAGATCCTCGGAAGGCTGGCGGCTGAGATCGCCTCGCGGCTGAGGGGGAAAAACAAACCGATCTATACGCCGCATGTCGACACGGGTGATTTCATCGTCGTGATCAATGCCGAGAAGATCGCCCTTACCGGGAACAAGCTGCTCGACAAGAAGTACTATCGTTACAGCGGGTACCCCGGCGGGTTAAAAGAAACATCGGCCGAGAAGCTGCTTGAGACAAAACCTGAAAACCTGCTGCGGTTCGCCGTGAAGGGGATGCTTCCCAAGAACCGTCTGGGGCGGCAGATGATCAAGAAGCTGAAAATCTACAGCGGCAGTGAGCACCCCCACGAGGCTCAGGCACCGCAGGCGTTGGAACTATAGTTCGCTCAGGAGTAGTATCGTATGGCAGATAAGAAATACTATGCAACGGGAAAAAGAAAAACCTCGATCGCCCGGGTCTGGATGAAGGAGGGGAGCGGTAATTTCACCGTCAACAAGCGGAAGTTTGATGAGTACTTCACGCGCGACAGCCTGAAACGGTTGATCATGCAGCCCCTGGCCGTGGCGGAGCAGAAGGACAAGTTCGATTTCGACATCAACGTGCGCGGCGGAGGCATATCGGGGCAGGCCGGCGCCATCAAGCACGGCATTTCGAAAGTTCTCGTTGAATATGATGAAAATCTCAGGTCGGTCCTGAAAAAGGCGGGCTTTCTCACGAGAGACTCGCGGGTGAAGGAGCGCAAGAAGTACGGTCAGCCCGGGGCGCGAAAGCGGTTCCAGTATTCAAAGAGATAAAAAGAACATGCAACGGGGGCTTCGGCCCCCTTTTTTGTGTCCGGAGATGAGCTATGGTGAAGGTAGGAATTTACGGAGCAAGCGGGTATACGGGGCAGGAACTGCTTCGCTTTCTTGTCCGGCATCCCCAGGCTGAGGTGGTGGCGCTCACATCGAGAGCGTACAAGGGGACACCTGTCGCTGATGTCTACCCCCTCTTCGCGGGGTTGACCGACCTGGTGTTCATCGACGCGTCGCCGGAGCAGGTGGCAGAGGAATGCGATGTCGTGTTTCTCGCGGTCCCCCACGGCGAGGCCATGGAAGCGGCGCTAGTCTTTTACGACCGTGGGTTGAAGATCATCGACCTCAGCGCCGATTTCCGCCTGCGGGATATAGCCCTTTACGAATCGTGGTACAAGGTTCACACGGCCCCCGCGCTGGTAGAAAAGGCCGTGTACGGACTTCCCGAGCTGTATCGGGACGAGATCAGGAAAACCGCCCTGGTGGCGAATCCCGGCTGTTATCCCACGGGCGCGATTCTCGGTCTGGCCCCGCTTCTGAAGGGAGGCCACATACAAACATCCCCTATCATTGTGGACTCAAAATCGGGTGTCAGCGGAGCCGGGCGGAACCTTCAGATCGGGTCGCTCTTCTGCGAGGTGAATGAAGGGTTTAGGGCGTACAAGATCGGCTCGCACCGCCACACGCCCGAGATCGATCAGGAGCTGAGCCTCCTGGCCGGTTCCGCCCTGTCGGTCACTTTCGTTCCCCATCTCCTACCGGTGAACCGGGGTATCCTGAGCACCATGTATGTGGAGCTTTCAGAGGAACTCTCAATGGACGAGATATTCACCGTCTTCGATAAGTTCTATCACAAAGAGCCCTTTGTGCGGCTTTACCGTCCCGGCCGGACGCCCGACATATCGTCCGTCAGGGGTTCCAACTTCTGCGATATCGGGTTTGTCCGGCCCGGCGGGTCCCGATTGCTCATCGTGGTGGCGGCCATCGACAATCTTGTCAAGGGCGCCGCCGGACAGGCCATACAGAACATGAATATCATGTGCGGGTTTCCCGAAACCGCGGGTCTGGACGTGGTTTCCCTGTATCCATAAGAAAACAGGCACAGCCGGTACGCGGGGGCTGCCGGTGGAGTGAGCAAGGAGTTCAACCATGGGTTTGCGGTTTTACAACACCCTGACGAGAAAAAAAGAAGACTTCCGACCCCTGGAGGAGGGAAAGGCGGGCCTCTATGTGTGCGGCATTACGGCCTATGATATTTGTCACATCGGTCATGCCCGGTCAGCGATCGTCTTTGACATCATTTACAAGTATCTCAAGTCCCGGGGGTACGCGGTGACCTTCGTGAAGAATTTCACCGATGTGGACGACAAGATCATAGCCCGGTCCAATGAAGAGGGCGTTGATATTCATGAGATCGCGGAACGGTATATCCGGGAGCACAACGAGGACATGGATATGCTCAGCGTGGCGCGCCCGACGGTCGCGCCGAAGGCCACGGAAAACATCAAGGGCATGATCCGCCTGGTGGAGCAACTCCTGGAAAAAGACCTGGCCTACGTCGTGAACGGCGACGTGTACTTTTCCGTCGATGCGTTCAAGGGTTACGGAAAACTGTCCCGCCGCAATCTGGATGACATGATGGCCGGTGCCCGGGTCGGCGTGGATGAGAAGAAGAAAAACCCCCTCGATTTTGTCCTCTGGAAGTCAAGTAAGGAAGGTGAGCCCTGGTGGGACAGCCCCTGGGGGCGCGGAAGGCCGGGCTGGCACATCGAATGTTCCGTCATGAGCCAGCGGTACCTGGGAGAGACCTTCGATATTCACGGCGGCGGCGAGGACCTCATATTCCCCCACCATGAGAACGAGATCGCGCAATCGGAGGGGGCCTCGGGGAAGCCCTTCGCCCGCTATTGGATCCATAACGGGTTCATCCGCGTGAACAATGAAAAGATGTCAAAATCCCTGGGTAATTTTTTCACCATCAAGGATATCCTGAAACTCTATCATCCCGAAACGCTGCGGCTCTTTGTTCTGCAAAGCCATTACCGGAGCTATATCGATTTTTCCGACGAATCGCTCGCCGAGGCCCGGGCCGGTATGAACCGGTTCTATGAAACACTGCTGCGGGTGAAGCAGCTCCTCGGCGGTGAGATGGATTTTTCCGCCATAACCGAAAAGGACCTTGAAGGCGCGGAACGTGAGGTGTACGCAAAGGTCGAGGCGCTCGACGGCCGGTTTGTGGAGGCCATGGATGATGATTTCAACACGGCGCGCGCCATCGGCTATATGTTCGATGTCATTCGACTGATCAACGGATACCTGGACGAAAAGAAATTTCGCCCGACCCCGGCGTCGCTCTTCGTTCTCGACAAAACACGCTCCACCATGCACGAGCTGGGGAAGGTCCTGGGATTGTTACTCGAGGACCCCGACGAATACTTCGAAAAGGACCGGACACGGGAACTGCTCAAACGCGGCCTTGACAGAGAGAAGATAGAGTCTCTGATCCGGGAACGGGTGGAAGCGCGGGCAGCCAGGGACTGGCAGAAGGCGGATGAGATCCGCGCTACCCTTTCGGAACAGGGCATCATACTGAAAGATACGCCTACCGAGACGACCTGGAATATCCAGTAAGGGATATGCCGGACCCCGGAGACGGGACCCGGCATTCCCCGTGACGCCATTTCTTAAAATTCCACCGTGATGTCGATCACTTCCAGGTCTCTGACCCCCCCGGGGGTTTTGACCGTCACCGCATCGCCCACTTTCTTTCCGATAAGCGCCTTTCCAATCGGTGACGTGACGGATATCTTTTTCTGGCGGACGTCGGATTCGAGCGGTCCCACGAGCTGATAGGTGGTCACATCCCCCGTTTCCATATCTTCTATCGTGACGCTGGACCCGAATGCGGCCCGGTCGGCGGTCATGTCCTTCGGATCGATCACAACGCAGTTTGCCAGGTTGTTTTCTGTTTCCTGGATCTTACCCTGAATAAAGGCCTGGCGTTCCTTGGCGGCTTCGTACTCGGCGTTTTCCGATATGTCCCCGTGGGAGCGGGCCTCCTCGATCTCCCGTATATTTTCAGGAACCGCCACATTCTTCAATTGCTCCAGGTCCTTCTTCAATTTATCGTATCCGGCGCGTGTGATCGGGATCTGGCTCATCTGTTATCCTCCCCTGTATATCTATCCCTGCAATATATGACAAGATCGTCATTCCCATGGAGGCGGGAATCCAGGGTTGAGCTGGATGCCGGACCACGTCGGGTATGACGGATAGCCGAAGTAAAAAAAACCAGAGAGCCGGACTGCTGATCGGCTCTCTGAATCAATGGTTACAACTTCTTCGATTATACGACCTTCTGCGGCTTATTCGTATATCTTTTCCTCTTCCGCGAAGGCTTCTTCAGCGTCAGCCTCGTAATTGCGCGGCTGCGCCGCCGCCTTCTTCGTCAGGAACTCCCGGTACCATTCGTGGGCCGTTATCATCGACATGACCTCACTGGTGCCCGTCCAGATGGACGCGAGCCGGACGTCCCGGTATATCCGCTCGATGGGGAATATGTTCGTGTAGCCGATACCGCCGACGACCTGCATCGAGTTATGCACCACTTTCTGGCAGGCCTCGGTGATGAATTTCTTGCTCTCCGACACCATGCGACGGATCAGGTGCATGTCCTCGCCCGCGTCGACGGCACGGGACGTTATATAGGCCATTGCCCTGGCCGCGTCAAGAAGCATGACCGCCTCCGCCACCTGAAAGCTGACCCCCTCGAACTGGGCGATCACCTGGCCGAAAGCCTTCCGGCGCGTCGTGTAGTTCGTGGCGATCTCCAGCGCCGGCCTGGCGGCGCCGATCGTCATGGCCGCCGTTCCGAGCCGTTCCGGGATCATCATGGTATTAAAGACGGGATAGGCGCCGTGAACCTCGCCGATGACGTTCTCACGGGGGACCTTCGCGTCCTTGAAGACAAGGCGAGCGGTACCGCCACCGCGGCATCCCATCAGGCCGTAAAGATATTTTGTTTCCACGCCGGGACCGCGGTCGACGATGAATGCCGTAATGGCTTTCTGGGGTTTTACGCCGGGGTCAAAATTGGTCCGGGCGTAGACAAGAAAGAAGTCCGCGCCCTCACCGCCAACGATAAAACGCTTCTGGCCGTTGAGCAGGAAATAATCCCCGTGGTCCTCGGCCTTCGTCGTGGCGCCGAAGAAGTCCGAACCGCCCCGGGGTTCCGTCAGACACTCGGCGGCGAACAGATCGCCTTTCAGGAGCGGCGCCACATACTTTTCCTTCTGCGCGTCCGTTCCGTGCTGGATGATGGCGTCGCAGACCAGTTCCGCGCCGACGCCGAAGACGCAGGCGAACTCGTATCCGAGGGTTCCCACTTCTTCCATGACCATGCAGGTGGTGACCCAGTCCATGTCCCGGCCGCCCCACTTCCGGGGGTACCTGCACCCCATGAGATTCCGGCGCCCCGCTTCCTGAAGGAATTCGCGGGGGAATTTTATGGCATCCCTGTCCATGTCAAGGATCATTTCGCGAGGTACCCACGCGACGAGGTCCCGGACCTCATCCCGGATCTTGAGCTGTTCCGCGGTCATCATATAATCAAACATCGGTACTCCTCCGTTTTTTAAATGTGGATGCTGCCTGGGCGACAGCCTGTTTTCCATGACCCGCGGTCACCCTATCAGGTTCCGCCGGTATTGTAAAGTCCAAGGTTTTCAAACGTATCTGTAATGAGGCAACGGCGACGGCCGCCATGTTTTTCTTGAATTGTGCATGTCCATTTGCTATCAAGCTCCAGAGTCTCAAAAAAATGTTGCGGGCCGGTCCCGTTGACGAATATGGAAGGAGAATGCTGGTGCAATCGATTGCCGACAGTCCCGTCTATCGCGTGGTGAATCCGCGGAGCATCGCCTTCTTCGGGGCATCCAACAACATCGCCGCCATGGGAACGACCCAGCTTTCCTCGCTGCGGGCCCTCGGCTTTCCGGGCGCCATTTATCCCGTTCACCCGACGGAGACCGTTGTACAGGGGCTTACCGCGTACCCGACCGTCATGGATATACCGGACGTTCCCGACCTTGCCGTGATGACCCTGCCGGCACGCATTATATGCGAGACGATGGAAGCCTGCGGGCAAAAGGGCATCAAACACGCCATAGTGATCTCAGGAGGCTTCAAGGAATCCGGCGACGAGGGCGCGGAACTCGAAAGAAAACTTGTCGATATCGCCGGGCGTTACGGCATCCGCTTCATCGGTCCCAACTGCATCGGTGTGGCCAATCCCCATCAGAAACTCAACACCACGTTCCTCCAGTATGAAGGAAAACCGGGATTCATTGGAATGGCATCCCAGAGCGGAAGCTTTGTGACCCAGATATTCAATTATCTTGCCCGCTTCGGGCTCGGGTTCAGCACGGCCTTCAGCGTCGGGAACGAGGCGAATATCGATATCGTCGACTGTATGGAATATCTTGGCGCCTGCCCGCATACCCGGGTGATCGCCATGTATATCGAAGGCATACGGCGCGGCGCAGAGTTCATCAGGGTCGCCCGTTCCATCGTTCCCCACAAGCCTATCGTCGCCTATTACGTCGGGGGGTCGGAAACGGGCAGTAAAGCTGGATATTCCCACACGGGAGCCATGGCGGGACCCGATGTCCTCTATGACGGGGTGTTTCGTCAGAGCGGCGTGATCCGTGCCGAGTCGGTGGCGGAGCTTTTCGATTTCTGTGCCGTCCTGGGGCGCCTGCCCGAACCGGAAGGCCGCGGCGTGGTGATCCAGACCCATTCCGGCGGGCCGGGGGCGGCGGCGGCTGACGCCTGCGGCAGGATGGGGCTTGAGGTGCCCGAACTGTCGCTGGAGACCATCGAAAAGTTGTCTCCCTACATGCCCAATACGGGAAGTATCCGGAATCCAGTTGATATTACTTACAGCAAGAACTGGAATGACTTCTTTTCCGATATCCCCCGGGTGTTGCTGGAAGAAAAGAACGCCGCCGTGCTTCTCGCCTATTTTCTCATGCCTTCGGAAATGATCAGGCAGTCCATGGTACGTCTCGGTGTTTCCCAGGAGGAGGCCGGAGACAAAAGCAGGGAATTCATCGAGAGCCTCTGTGATTCCTTTGTCGCCCTGGTCAGGGAGAAAGGAAAGCCCGTGATCGGTTACACCTTCCGCAGTCTGGAAGAGGAGTTCATCAGGGGGCTTCTGGAACGGGGCGTGCCCGTGTTCCCCGGTCCCCATCGGGCCGTCCGGGCGATCCACGCCCTCGTGGAATATCATGAACGGCGGAAACGCTGGAACACCGGCGACCATGACGCGGCATAAGCATATGAATGAACCACGCACGGCAGACAACTGTATCTATTTCGACAATGCCGCCACGTCCTTTCCCAAGCCGCCGGCGGTCACCGAGGCGGTGGTCGATTACATGACCCGCGTCGGCGGGAACCCGGGCCGTTCGGGTCATCCTCTGTCGGTGAGGGCGGGTGAGATCGTCTTTTCGGCGCGGGAGGCCGTCGCGTCCCTCTTCGGGGTGTCACACCCCATGCACGTCATATTCTGCTCCAATGCCACCGAGGCGCTCAACCTCGCCATCCTGGGCATTACCCGTGAAGGCGATCATGTCATTACCACCGGCATGGAGCATAACAGCACTTTCCGACCCCTGACGGAGTTGGAGCGGCGGGGAAGGATCACCCTTTCAATGGTGCCCTGCTCGCGCGCGGGGATCATCGACCGTGTCGCCCTGGAAAAGACCATCACCGGTGAAACACGGCTCATGGTGGTCAACCATGCCTCCAACGTGAACGGGACCGTGCAGCCCCTCCGGGAGATCAGCGCGATATGCAGGAAAAAGAACATCATCCTGATCGCCGATTGCGCCCAATCCGCCGGCGTTGTCGACATAGACATGGGAGATGACGGCATCGACCTTCTTGCCTTCTCGGGGCACAAGGGCCTGTACGGGCCGACCGGCACGGGCGGGCTCGTCATTTCCGACGGGTTCGACGCGTCAATGCTCGTGCCGCTCAAGTATGGCGGGACGGGGAGCTACTCGGAAAAACCCATACAGCCGCCCTTCCTGCCCGACCGGTTCGAGAGCGGCACCCTGAACGCCGCCGGCATCAGCGGTATGCTGGCCGGCATCGAGCATATACGAAACACCGTTCCTGGCGGCCTGAAGGAGGTTCGGGAACACAAAAAGGCCCTTGTCGCTCATTTCCTTGAAGAGGCTTCGAAGCGGGTTCCCGGATTTATCTCCTACACGCCCGCCGACTTGCTCAACACCGGGGTTGTATCATTCAACATCCGGCCCAATGCACCGTCATCGATCGCCGGTATCCTCGCCGACACTTACGGGATCATGTGCCGGGCCGGCCTCCACTGCGCCCCTCTCGCTCACCAGACGCTGGGGACCTTTCCCCGCGGAACGGTTCGGTTTTCGTTCAGTATCTTCAATACAGTGGACGAGATCGATACGGCCCTCGACGCCCTGGAGGAGATCACCCGGCGGGAGATATGAACATGTCGGAATACCTGGTCGTGCTTTTTCACTCCACCAATTATGCAGTGTGGGCCTCAGATACCCTGAAGAGATCGGACATCTGGTATAAGATGGTCCCCGTCCCCCGTCACCTGAGTTCCGATTGCGGTTCCTGTGTCCTTCTGCGAAAGGATGATGAGCAAAGGGTCCGGACGCTACTTGACGAAAGAGGTATCGAGTACGACCGGTTCGCCGCGTTTGAATATCCTGACTGACCGGGTTCACCCTGTTGGGGAAAGATGCACTTGTCAAACTTTTTATTGGAATATCAATAACATATTTTGTTATCCATGCAATTTCTTGTCTGTCTGAATCTTTTTCAGCTAATCAACCGATACACATCATGTTTGAGAAAAACAGGAACTGTGAAGATGTTTATTGAGAAAATTCGTCTTATTATTTGTTATTACAGATAAAATCGGAACAAGCCAATCCCGCTCAATTTCCTTATCTACAATTTTTGTAGGCAAAAATCAGAAGCCACAGCAAACAATGATGTTCCCACAGGAACATTATCCCTACAGCAATGCTGCCAAGTGATTGATATTATGCGTATAGAATTTTTATTATGGAAAACTACCGATAAGGCATGACTCGTGCACATCAATACATCAAATAATAGCATCAAGGGGGCAAGAATAATGTATCGAGATGTCATATTAGAGTTGAGGGACGGTCGAAGAGAATCCGGAATTCTCTCGCATGATTTTGATCCTCAAGTCGAATCATTGGAAATTATGACTAAGCATGATGGTAAACGGCATAATTATAATTTCTCCGATGTTTGCTGTGTAAAAATGATTCCTGATTCGAATTGGATCTTATCTTCAGGCCATCGATGGGTCAACAAATGTATTACCACCATTACGGGTCAGCAGTATGTTGTCTATTCTCTTGGTGAGAAAAAAAGTGATACCGGTTTCTTCGCTTTGAACACAAACAGTAATGGAGATGGTGACTACAAGCTTATTTTTTTCAATTACTCTGCAATTGATAGCCGCGCTCCCATAAATGTGATTGAAAATAATCAATCAGAGAATCCGGGAGCCTCGCCGACGCTCTATAAGTATTTGTTCAAGCAGCAGCAACGCGTTGCAAGTGGTCGAAAGGATGCGAACGAAGCGTTATCATTACCCGAAGATAAAAGTAAAGGGATGTTCTCCAGCCTGTATGATGACATGCAGAAGTTTCGCGTTGGTCAGATTCTGGTACTTGCTGATCTAATTACGCAAACACAACTCGATGAAACCCTGGAAGAGCAAAAAAATGTAAGGAACAAGAAAATCGGTAAGTTACTTATGGAAAAGAAAATGATAACCGAGGAGCAGCTTCTGAAGGCTCTGGCTATCAAACTGAGGATGAAGTATGTGGATCTCACGAGAATTATTCCTGATAAGTGTGCCCTTGATATGATACCGGGAAATATTGCCAAGTCTCTCAATGTTATTCCCATTGAAAAGGATGAGGCACGTGTCATTGTTGCAACTGCAGATCCGACAGATATTAGAATAGAAGATCTTCTCAGATTCTACACAAGAAAACGGATTGAATTTGTTGTCGCCACATCAAAACAAATAACGGAAGGGATTACTCATTATTATTATGAGGGTAATTTCGGGGTCAAAGACCTGATTGATGATATCACCGATACTTCCTTGGTGTCTTGGGAAGATGAAAAGGAACAGCAGGATCAAATCAGCGAATCGGATTCTTTGATAATCAGTCTTGTGAACAGAATTCTCCGGGAAGCATACCTTCGGGGGTCTTCAGATATCCACTTCGAACCGGGGATGAGAAAGGAACCTTCCCAGGTCAGATATCGGATCGATGGTGTCTGCAGCGTCGCTCACCATATACCGGCTGTTTACAAGAGGGCGCTTGTGTCGAGAATCAAGATCCTTGCCAATCTGGATATATCGGAACACCGACGTCCGCAAAGCGGTAAGATCGCCTTGCGATACGGTGCCGAACAGGTCGAATTCAGGGTTGAAGTGACGCCGACCGCCGGCGGCAATGAGGATGTTGTGCTCAGGGTTCTCAGGTCGTCACGGTTGTTCCAGTTGGAAGAATTGGGATTCAGTGATTACAATCTCCAAACATTCAAGGAACTTGTTGAAAAACCATACGGCATGCTGCTCTGTGTGGGACCCACAGGTTCTGGGAAAACAACAACACTTCATGCCGCCTTGGCACATCTGAACACGCCGGATCGGAAAATATGGACTGCAGAAGACCCGGTTGAAATCACCCAGCGCGGGCTGCGGCAGGTTCAGGTCAATCCAAAAGTGGGATACTCGTTTCAGGAAGCACTGCGGTCTTTTCTGAGATCGGACCCGGATGTCATCATGATCGGGGAGATGAGGGATTCTGAAACGGCGAATACAGCTATAAGTGCGGCATTGACGGGCCATCTGATGCTCAGCACGCTTCACACCAACAATGCTCCGGAAACGATTACCCGTCTGATAGAAATGGATATGAATCCCCTGAATTTCGCTGATTCGATACTGGGGATCCTGGCACAGCGACTGACCAGGAAATTGTGTGACCACTGCAAGGAGGCTTATCATCCCGAGTATGAAGAATATGAGAAAATGATTCAAATCTATGGGGCTGACCCTGATTCCACGAACAAATTACCTGTCTATTCCAATGATTTAGTTTTGATGAAGAAACGGGGTTGCGAGCGTTGCGAAGGGACTGGTTATAAAGGACGGATTACAATTCATGAATTGCTCAAAACATCTCCAGCCATGAAACAGGCGATCAAGAAGAAGAATTCCATAGATGAAATACGGGAACTTGCTGTTGCGGAAGGTATGAAGACATTGGTGATGGATGGGATTGAAAAGGTATTTGCCGGTCTTACTGATCTTGAACAAGTCATGAAAGCGGTTATCAAGTAACCGCCCGTTGTTAGAAGAAAAGGGTGGCCCATACTCTTGCCCCAGATTCACCGTCCTCTTGAGCCCTAGAGGAACCCCGGCCACCCTTTCTTTTTTATATCTGTCCTTTAATCGCTTATTTCATAACCTTGAATTCATCCCTTCGGTTTTGTGCCCAGGATGCCTCGTCATGACCCGGAGCGACAGGCTGCATCTCTCCGTAACTCACGGTCGCGATCCTGGCGGCCGCGATTCCGAGGGTGGTGAGATAGGACATGGCTGCGTCGGCGCGCCGCTGGCCGAGAGCGAGGTTATACTCCGTCGTTCCCCGCTCATCGCAATTACCCTCGATCGATATGGAGAATTCGGGGTGTGCCTGGAGCCACGCGGCCTTCCTCGTCAGCATTTCCCGGGCCTCCGGTTTCAGGTCATACTTGTCGAAATCAAAAAATATCTTCTCCGACTCGAACAGTTCAATTTCCGACAGAACCGTGGCCTGAATACCCGCCACCGCGGGTTCCGCCTTTTCCGGTGCCGCTTCCTGGTAAGTGACTGCCGCGGGTGCCGTTGCCGGCTCGCTTGTCACCGCCTGTTTTTTCGCGCATCCCGTTACAATAAGCAATGCCGACAGAACGAGTGGAAGCGCAATCAGTACAAGTTGTTTTTTCACGTTCATGCCCCTCGGTGTTCTGGGGACACCATGCTTATTCACTGATCAACATCCATGGGAAAAAGAAAAATGAGTATGATGTCCCCGGAAATACGATGCTGTTATTAAATTTCCTCAAAACTCGAGATCGTCAGGGTTTTTGCGTCCCCTTCACCCTGGACCGTTCCCATTACCTGTACTTTCTTGCCGGCCATTGCAGCAAGTTCTTTCCCCGCGTCGTTCTGGTCGATGAAGTATGAGTTTCCGTCTTCAGCGACCAGCTGCCCTGATGGATTGACGACACCGATGATCACCATCTCATCAGCAGCACAGACGTTCGTGACCATTGCGGTCGTGAGGAACATCGATACTGCCGCCAGACAAAACACTACCATCAATACTCTCAAATTCCTTTTCATGCCATTACCTCCCTTTCGAAATAAATTATGAGCTCTCTGCTCCTTTATTACCGGTTCCATCATCTGATAGTTCACCCGGTTTTCTTGTGATCCTGTACTCTCTGACATCGAGACAGGGCCTCTCGTTGTGCCTGTGTTCAATGATCCCTTCAATTTCCACAAAACATCGGACATGGGCGGCGAGTTCCCTGTTTTTCTCCACCGGGACGGGGACATATCGCTGTTCCTCTTCTGTGTCGATGACGACCTCGACAACCGCACCCGCTCGATCCCACGACCAGGGTACGATTATTCCCCGCACACAGGTAAGCTTTCCCTCGTCTCGCCGTCTTGCATCCATCACCGTCAGGGTGAACCGCTGTTATTGGGGAATTCCATTGCCCGCATCCCGCTGCATCATCCGTTCACGTTACCGGATACACAAAGCATCACCTGTGCCATTTTCATAACTAATTGATATTGTGTATAATATTATTTTCGATAGAAAAAAACGGAACGCGTGTTCCGCTTTTTGTACGTGGAAGCATGAAACTGGTGATGGAATATCTATCTGGAATCGTTGGAGGAATGGGATGATCGGAACATTCTTTCCGATTTCCGTACCGGTGAACGAAAGTTCCTATTTATCAGATGGGTGTTTGTTTCCCTTGAAATCTTCCTTCTGAAAACCGTATTTTTTCATGAGCTTGTGGATCTGGCGGGTCGAAACACCGGCCTGCTCGGCCGTTTTCCGGATATTCCCCCGAAATTCGTAAAGGAGTGTTCGAAGATACCCTTTTACCGTGGCGTCCCTGGCCTCTGCCAGAGAGCCGGCGGTTCTCGCCACTCCATGATACCCGTTATGGTATTCGTGGGACAGTTCCTTGGGAATGCTCGCTACGGTGATGACCTCCGACTTTTCAATAATAAAGGCCCGCTCGATAATATTCTTCAGTTCACGGATGTTTCCCGGCCACGAGTAGCGCTGAAAAATTTCTATCACATGGGGATCGATAGTGCTTATCACCTTTGTGTTGATCCGGTTGAGTTCTCTGAGAAAGCTGTCGGCCAGCAGGGAAATGTCCTCGCTCCGTTCCCGCAGAGGCGGGATCTCGATGGGGAAAACACTGAGACGATAGAAGAGATCGTTCCTGAAAAGGCCCTCTTCGATCATCTCTTCCAGGTTCGTATTTGTCGCCGCGATGACGCGGACGTCCACGGGGATGTCTATTTCGCTTCCGACCCGTTGCATCGTCTGTTCCTGCAGGACCTGGAGCAGTTTCACCTGCGCTGAGGGTGTCAGGGTGCCCACCTCATCGAGGAAGATGGTGCCTTTATCGGCGATCTCGAACTTTCCCAGTTTCCGGCGGTCCGCCCCGGTAAAGGACCCTTTTTCATGGCCGAATAATTCGCTTTCTATCAGGGTGTCCTGAATGGCTCCGCAGTGGACCTGTATGAATTGCTCGTTTGCCCGATTGCTGTACCGGTGCATGATTCGGGCGAGGACGCTTTTGCCGGTCCCTGTCTCACCGGTTAGAAGAACCGTTGTTTTCATGGGAGCGACGGCCATGAGGTTATCGATAGCGCTTTTCATTACCGGACTTTCCGTATGAATGATGTCCATGCTGTCCTGCAGCAGTCTGTTCCGAAGATAATGCAGTTCCGACTTCATGAGAAGCGTCCGGTACACGCTTTCCGTGATATATTTCAATTCAACCCGGTCGATGGGGCGGGTGATATAATTGCTTGCCCCGCCCTTTACGGCCATGACGGCCTTTCGAATGTGCTCGGCGGAGGTAAGGACGATGATCTGTGCCGTTGGAAATGCCTGCCAGAAGTTCATCAGTGCCGCTTTGAAATGCGGGTCTTCAGCGTGCGCCGGTTGGAGGTGTTCCAGAAATTCGATGTCGATGAAGAGGTACTCGCATCGTTTCTTCCTGAACATTTCAATGCATTGTGCCGCGCTTGCCGCCACGTCGACCCGGTACTCCGCCTGGAAGGACTCCCTGATGGCCTGTACATCTTTCCTGTCGGTCGTTGCCACAAGAATGAGTTTCATACGTTCGTTGTTCCCCTCATCTGCTTACAGCATACTGATCCTCAGGCGTCCTTTTAGTCCTAACTGACTATAAATACAAGGAGAAAGATGGGGTAGAAGGTGGGGTCAGGTCTTGCAATATAACATGGCAAGAGTCAACGGTAGACTTGATCCCTTTATCACAGGGAGGCTGATTCCTCCTGTGCCTGCTTCAGGAAGATTTCGGCCCCGATCTGTTCGAATATGTGAGTTGCTTCAGTAAGGTACTTCGCGGCCTCCTCTTTTTTCCCTTTCAGTTTATGCAGTCTTCCCATATCGAGGCAGGCTTGGCCATGAACGCTTTTGGCACCGATCTCCCCGGCCTTTTCAATGGCCGTCATAAAATATTCCGCCGCCGTTTCATGAGCGGTGGGCAGAGTATCTTTCAGAAAGGCTGCATTTCCTCCGAAAGCGGCAAGGTCCGTTTCTCCTCCAGGCAATTGAGCCAACTGTAAATATACCTTGCCCAGGCTATGATTCACTACGGCAAATCTATACCAATTGTGCTGCCTGAGGTACTCCTTCAAAACGTTTTCGACAACAGCGATGCCCTGTTCAAATTCTCCCTTGACGATCATGAGCATTCCCGAAAAGGCCCTGGATGCGCTTCCTAAATATTCATAACCGTGCTTTTCGAAGTATTCGTTGACTTCATTCAGTACGTTTTCAGCCTCAGCATACTGGGAATTGAAAAGATAGGTGGTTCCGAGAAAGAATTTTCCATTCAGCAGGAACATCGGTTCACAGGAAGCACGGGACTGTTTCTCGAAGGACGCTATGGCGTTCGGATAGTTGCCTTGCACTAAATATCCAAATCCATGACACATGTGGCCATGGGCAATGGAACCCATGTCCGAATGCTCGTGACCGTAGTCCAGCAGGATATCTCCGATTTCATGGGCCTTCCCGCCCTCTCCCCTGAGATAGTAATTTGATCCTATGGCGCCCATGAGCAATTGATGCAGCACCCGGTCATGTTCACACACATCCAGCTCTCTCCCTTTTTCCCCGAGTTCCAGGGCATCATCCAATCGTCCCAGGCCATAACACGTCTGGACAAGCCAGCCACAGGCGTAACAACACATCGTTTTATCGCCAAGAGCATGAGCAATATCGTGGGCTTGTGAAAGGTGTTCATAGGATTCCAGGTATCTCTCCGTTCTCTGCAGGGCCGCCCCCTTCCAGATATGAAACATGCCGAGTCTGTTTGTATCCCCCAGTGAAATGACCAGGGATTCAATATCCGTGAGAAGGTCAAGCAACTCGTGAAAGACCGATCGATGGTGGAACACAAACGCCCAGTCGAAGATGAGGTCGATGAGCAGTTCATTTTCCTCTCTCGTCCGGTCGGGCTTGCCGGAAAGGAGCTCATAGGCCTCCCGGTAGTGGGCGTGGGCCTCATCGATGGCATAGCGGCTGAAACTCTTTTTCCCTGCCTTCATCAGGTAATCGACGGCCTTGAGCAGGGAGCGCCCCTGCCGGAAGTGATACGCCAGGGTCTCATAAAATTCCGGCAGCCGGTCGTGAAAAAGCTCCTCCATGACCTGGCCGATCCGTTCATGGATGAACTGGCGGTCCTTCTTCAGGATGCCGTTGTACACCACTTCCTGGGTGAGGGCATGCTTGAACATGTATTCCAGATCAGGCTGGATGGCGCGCGCCTGGATAAGGTCCAGCCGCTCCAGGCTGCTGAGGCTCCGGTCGATGGACTCCCGCAGCTCTGTGATCCTTCCCAGGATATCATAGAGGAACGCCCTGCCGATCACCGAGGCCTCCTGGAGGATGCGCTTTGTCTCCCGTTCGAGACGATCCAGCCGCGCCGCGATGATCTCCTGGACCGTGTAAGGGATATCAGCGTCAGTCAGTGGTTTGGTGAGTCGCCACCGGGCATCTTCCCTGACCAGGGTATCCGACTCGATGAGGGCGTTGATGGCCTCCTCCAGATAGAAGGGGTTTCCTTCCGCCTTGTCCTGAACGAACCGGCTTAATTCCGCCGGGATATCCCGGGTATCGAGAAGCGACTCCACCATATCCCGGGACTCCGACGGGGAGAGGTCCTGGAGCCTGATCTCATGGTATGAACGGAGGCTCTTCATCTGATGTGCCGTAAAGAGGCTGAAGGGTGGACGATGAATGCACAGAAAAATGGCAGGATGACGAAAGTCGGTAAGGACCTTTTTCAACAGCTCGATAGTTGACGGGTCCGCCTGGTGGAGGTCTTCGATGCGTATGATGGTGGGAGCACGGCCGCACAGATTGGCCAGGATCAGCTGCACCGCTTCGTGGAGGCGCGCCTTCCAGGTTTCCGGGCTCAACTGCTCGGTTTCGGGATAGGAAAGGGCATAGAGGCTGCCGATGGAGGGAATGAGGTCCCTCCGCTCCCCGATGATCGCCCGTGCCCCCGCTTCCACCTTCTTTCGCACCTGTCCCGTCGTGTCACTCTCCTGTATGTGCCAGGTGCGGTTCAGCAGGTCGATCAGAGGAAAGTAAGGGATGTTCTGTGCATAGGCATAGGCATGGCCTTCCCGCCACTGAACCGATCCCGGCTCAAGGGAGCTCTTGAACTCCTCGATGAGACGGGTCTTTCCCGTCCCGGCGTCTCCCACAATTGAGAAAATGGACCCCCGTCCCTGCTTCAGTTGTTCGACGGCCTCCTGCAGACGCTCCATCTCCACCTTTCGGCCGATCAAGTCCGCCCTCATGCCGGAGAGGCGGTGCACCTTGATGGGCGCCTCTTTGGTTGAGAGGACCTTGTATATGCGGATCGGCTCCGCCTTCCCCTTGACCGTGGCCGGTGTCAGCGTCTCAAAATCAAAATATCCCTCCGTCCGGTGGTACGTCTCGAACCCCACGATGACCTCATCGGCCCGGGCCAACCCCTGGAGGCGGGAGGCCACGTTGATGGTATCTCCCAGCACTCCCGGCGTACCCTTTTCCAGGTCGAGTTCCCCGGTGATCACCAGTCCCGTGTTGATCCCCGTGTGCATCGTGAGGGGCTTGCCGATGCGCGTCTCAAAGGAGACGCCGATGGCCTTTACTACCTCGTGGATCTCCAGGGCGGCACGAATGGCGCGAACCGGATCATCTTCGTGGACCCGAGGAACCCCGAAAAGCGCCATCACGGCATCACCGACGAACTTCTCGATGAACCCTCCGTACTTGACGACCACCTGGGCGATCTCCCCGAAGATCCGGCCCATGATCTCTCCAACCTCTTCGGGATCGAGCCGCTCCGTCATGGCCGTGTATCCCGAAAGGTCGCTGAAAAGGACGGTGATGTATTTACGCTCGGGGCCGGTGATGATCTGTGCAGCGGGGATCGGTTCAGGCTGCTGCGGGCTTTCTGAAGATGCCGCCGTCAGGTCATGACCGCACTCATCACAGAACTTACTGTCAAATGGATTTACGGTATTACAGGCAGGACAGGTAATTTGAAATTTACAGCCGCATTCCTTACAGAATTTCGCGCCCTCTCTATTCTGAAACCTGCACCGGGGACATTCCATGGATCCATTACCTCACGTATGAGATATCAAAGAGGCTCCTGATGATATGAAGCAGTACTCAGGGAGGCGGCATGGGTCCCACGGGATGGTGAACCGGAACCTCCACAGGCAAACGGTTACATTCCAGAGTGGTGCGAGAAACGATTTTTCTTCTGAATTGGGCCCCCTTGCGTGGAAAGATAAGAGATATCATAGGAGAAATCAACATTAATTTTATAGTGCCATCCACCCCCGATGAATACATGGATGATACCCTCGGGTTTTTCCTTCTGTTGCCTTGGAAGATCTTTGCCGTCCAATATCGCGATCTTTCATAACTGTACATCACTTATTCATTAATAATATCGTGAGCGGTTATGGAGCACGATAAAGTGAGATACAGGTGAATTCCAAACGGGTTGTATTATATTGTTATTTTTTGATAGCCGTTGATTTTTTATCAGAAATGAACCGTCTCAAGAGACACAATTATTTACTTGACTCTTAGGTCATACTAATACAGTATAAGAAAGCAGAAAATCCCATGATACGTCGGATACGGTCGCGCGGCAGTGCGTAATGCCACCACAAGAGGAATTGTTACCCTGGTATAATTTCCTGCCCATCGTATGGATATAGTGCGGCAGGGGTCATGTCGTTATGAACGGACAGAGGGATCGCTCAGCGACACGAGCGAAGGGGGTTCCGATAATGAGAGGCGGATATTCATGAAAATGCTGCCTCCTCGGAACTTCAACTGGTGACAGAGAAAAACCAAGGGGGTACACAGTGGCGACTTCATCTTCCGATCAATCGCGCAATTCCACCAAACGTGACAGATACACGGGAAGGCCGATGGATTTCTGGCGATTGCACGGCTGGCGGCATCCTTTCCTGTTCTTGCATGCAATTTATTATTTCGGTGATCCGAGAAAATATATCGCAAAGTTGATCAAGATATTCAACTTCGTTGATAAACATGTTCCTAAAAGGATCTGGCAGCTCCCGTTCATAAAACCCATTGTTACCTACCTGCCCGGACGATATCATGGAAAAGTCCTCACGATCGATCATGTCAGCAAAATAATAAACCTGAATGAGGACATACAGGTCGATGTGCAGCGGGCAAAACGGGTGCTTACGTACGAGCACGTGAATCAGATCGTTATCAATAGCCCGGATACGATCGCTCTCGGTGACTGCATCTGTCGCAGCCTGGTAGAGAATCCCTGCAAGCCGAACCACGTGTGCATGTTTATCGGCGAACCCTTTTCCACCTATGCCGTCAAGCGCGGAAAGAAGCTGAACATCCACTATGCCACCAAGGAAGAGGCACTCGACGCGATCCGTCAGGCCCATGAAGCAGGCTTCGTACACAATGCCTTTTTCAAGGATGCCGCCGGGGACCGGCTCTTTGCGCTCTGCAATTGCTGCAGTTGCTGCTGCAAGGGGATCGAGCTGACAAATATTTTCAAGGATATTTATGCCTCCGACGTGCCGACGCCACGGATGGTCGAGCCTTCAGGGTATTTTGCCGTTCATGACGATGACCGCTGCATTGGATGCGGGACCTGTGAAGATGCCTGTCATTTCAATGCGGTGACGATGGTCTCCGTCGATGGCGGTCAGAAAGCCCGGATTGATCATTTTCGGTGTTTCGGCTGCGGTATCTGCGTGGACAAGTGCGAAAGCGGCGCTATCAGGCTTGTAAAGGACCCCTATGGGACCATGCCGCTCGACATGGATCAGTTGCTCGATAAAAAATGATAAAGGCGGCAATGGAACGCGCCGGCAACGGTATGTGGCGACGCCTCCATTCCCGCGGACGCGAAGATCCGGGACAGGACCGGAAGCCTGATCACATCCGGCATGACAGGTGGTATCTTTCGTTGCCGGAGGAATAAATAAACGTCGTATGGACAGGGGGATGTTGCACAAAAGGAGGAATACATGAAACCGGTCAGAAAAATGTCTGCGGATTATGTGGTTGTCGGCTCAGGCCCCGGCGGGGCTACCGTAGCGCGAGAACTCTCAGTGCTCGGCAAAAGAGTCATCCTTCTTGAACGGGGAGCTGATCACCAGTTTTACGGCAATCTCGTAGGCTGCGCTTTCATGCTTGAAAGACTGGGTTTTACCTGGACCGTGGAAGGCCACAGTATGCTCAGGGCCTTAACGACGGGGGGAAGTTCCATGATATACGGCGCCGCCGCCATCGATCCGCCGAAGTGGCTGAAGCAGAATCACGATATCGACCTTGCGCCCTATGTCACGGCCCTGAAGAATGAGCTCCGCATTAAACCGACCCCCGATCATATGATCGGGCCCAGAGCGAAGATGATCATGAAAGCGGCCCATGATCTCGATATTCCATGGGAGCCCATGAACAAATTTATCGATCATGATCGCTGTGACCAGAAATGCCCGGAATGTTTGTATGGATGTAAAAAAGAGGGTGTCAAGTGGACCGCCAGGGATTACGCGTATGAAGCCGTCAGGAACGGGGCGACACTGATAAACAAGGCCACGGTGCGGAAGGTCAAGATCACGAATGGAAAAGCCCTGGGTGTTATCGCCGACACACCGGGCGGAAGGCTTGACGTAACATCCAAGGTCACCGTTATTTCCGCCGGCGGTCTGGGGACTCCGACGATCCTGCTGCGTTCCGGCCTGACGGAAGCAGGTGACCGGCTCTTTGCGGATCCCCTGATCATCACGTACGGGACCGTTGGAAAAGATGTACCCGATTCCCCCAAGGAACCGCCGATGCTCTGCGGGAAACTCGACAATGCGGACGGCCTTCTCATCGGTGACCTCCCCGAACCCCTCCCCATGTTCATCCTGCAGATGTTCTACAAGGGTATCGGAAAAATGAGGCACGCACTGGACTTTTCACGAAGACTTGCCGTCATGGTCAAGGTCCGGGACGAGATGGAAGGATACGTCAGGGCCGACGAAACCTGTTCAAAACACTATACACTGCCCGACCTGGAAAAAATGGAACGGGGGATCGAAATTTCAAGGCAGATCCTTTTGAAAGCCGGGTGCGATCCGCGTTCCATCGTTTCCACCCCTCCGAGGGCCGCCCACCCCGGCAGCACCGCCCGGATCGGGAAGATCGTCGACAGGGACCTGGAGACAAAGATCAAAAATCTGTATGTCTGTGATGCCAGTGTGCTCCCGGAATCCTGCGGGATCCCGCCCGTGCTGACGATACTCGCGTTCGGCAAACGACTTGTTGGTGAGCGCCTGAAACATGTCGTGTGAACACAGGCCGCGCGAAAGCCTAAAGCCGGGGTCAGGTCTTGCAATATAACATGGCACGAGTCAACGGTAGACTTGACCTCTTTGTGGAGCCCGATCTCCGATTTCTTGCTTGACACACACCCCTTCTCCTCATATGTTCTCACTGTAAACATTTCCTATCAATTCACATCTAAACACTAACAATGCATCGTGTCGGATGCAGGAATACCAGAAAGGGGAGGTGTCCTATGGATCTTGGTGGACTGGTCGCACGAAATGCCCGGATGATTCCCGACAAGGAAGCGGTCATTTACGGAGACAAACGGTACACGTGGAAAGAGGCAAATGACAAGGTAAATACCGTATCGAACGTCCTTCTCAAAGGAGGGCTCAAGAAAGGAGACAAGGTCGCCTTCTGGATGTTCAATTCGGACATGTTCTTCTTTGTTTTCTACGGCATTGTGAAAGCGGGAGGTGTGGCCGTTCCCGTCAACTTCCGTCTCGCCTCGCCGGAGGCCGAATATATCTTCAATAACTGCGATGCCGTGGCCTTGATCGTTGATGACGTCTTCGAGCCCGTCGTTCGCGAGATGAAGCCGCGCCTCACGAATATCAAGGCCTTCTACACGGCGGGCAGCGGGCGTTTCGAGGGGTTCGATGCCCTCGAAGACGTGCTCGCATCGGGCGATACGAGTGAGCCCGGCATAGAGGTGGACGAGTTTGATGAGAGCGAGGTCCTCTATACATCGGGAACCACGGGAAGACCGAAGGGCGCGCTCTTCGTCCATCACAATCACATTACCCTGGTGACCACGATGGCAGCCCTGGTGGAGATCCACCCGAAGGACGTCATCCTTCACGCCGCGCCGCTCTTTCATTCGGCGGAGCTGAATCTCTATATGAACCCCGGCACATACCTCGGGGCCACCCATGTTATCATGAGGGACTTCATCCCCGACAAGGTCCTCGGACTGATCGAAAGGGAAAAGGTGACCCAGTTCTTCGGGGCGCCGATCATGTTCACCTTCATGATGATGGTTCCCGACTTTGAAAAATACGATCTCTCTTCCATCCGGTATTACGGCTATGGCGCGGCCCCCATGGCGGCGGAGTCGGTGCGGGCCATGATGGAGAAATTCAAGTCGACGAACTTTTTCTGCCTCTGCGGTTTTACCGAAGGCGGCCCCGGCGGTATCGGCCTCCTGCCGGAGGATCAGATACGAAAGGCCGGCGCGGGAGGGAAATACGTCGTCAACATGGAATGCCGCCTTGTCGACGATGCGGGGAACACCGTCACCGAACCGGGTGTGGTGGGCGAGCTCGTCATCAAGGGTGAAACCATCATGAAGGGATACTACAAGAACCCGGAGGCGACGAAGGACGCGATAAAGGACGGCTGGGTCCATTCGGGAGACCTGGGCGTCATGGATGATGAGGGGTACATCACGCTGGTGGACAGAAAGAAGGACATGATCATCACCGGCGGAGAAAATGTCTACAGCAAGGAAGTGGAAGACGCCATATACGAAAACCCGAAGATAAAGGAGGCCGTCATCGTCGGTGTTCCCCATCCGGACTGGGGGGAAACGGTGGTCGCCGTGACAAGTCTCCAGGAAAATACCACCCTTACCCTTGATGAGTTGCGGGAATTCCTGAAGACCAGGATCGCCGATTACAAGATCCCTCGACGGCTTGAGATCATGGGCCAGTTGCCGAGGAACGTGTCGGGGAAGGTCCTGAAATATCAGCTGAGAGAATCCCTGCAGAAGAAGTAAAAGGTGTCTGTATCCATAAAAGCACCTGTAAGTCGATACATACAGGGGGCCGGTGTATCGGCCCCCTTTTTTTACGTGATACACATATATCCGATCAGAGGAGGAGACCATAATCAATGGGCATCAAAACGAGCGCGGAATACCTTGAAAGCCTGAAGAAACTGAAACCGAACGTGTACATCGCTGGCGAGAAGGTTGAGGATGTCTCGGCGAACAAGTTCTTCCAGCCTTCCATTCAGGAGATCTGTAAATTCTACGATTGGACCAATGACCCGGAAATGCGCGACGACTTTGTCTACTGGTCGTCCCTTGTCAATGAAGAGGTCAGTTTCTGGACCCATATCAGGGAGACGAAGGAGGCGTTTGTCAAACTCCTGGAGATCATGAAGAAGAACAACGCGCGAAACTTCTGTTCCTTCTGCATGGGCATCGGCCCCTGTGTTTTCTGGGCCACCACCTACGATATCGATCAGGCAAAGGGCACCAATTATCAGGAACGGCTCAAGGAATTTTTCAAAAAACTCCAGCGGGAAGACCTGCGGTTCTGTCTCGGTGTCATGGATCCCAAGGGCGACCGGTCGCTCCCGCCGAGCAGGCAGGCCGACCCCGATCTTCACCTTCGCATTGTCGACAGGAACAGCGAGGGCATTGTCGTCAACGGTGCCAAGATGCACACCTCGAGCGCGCCGCTCGCCCATTACATCTTCTGCGCCCCCGGCGGGTTTCTCGCCGAGGAGGACAAGGACTATGCCGTCTCCTTTGCAATTCCCATCGACACAAAGGGGATCACCTACATAACCCGTCCCTCGCCGTGCCCCCTGAACGCGACCCCGATGACCAATCCCGCCAGCATCCGGCACAACATGGTCGAGTGTTTGACCGTGTTCGACAACGTGTTCGTCCCCTGGGAAAATGTCTTCATGGCCGGTGAATGGGAATTTACCGACCGTTTCATCCACTATTTTTCTTCCTACGGCAGGCCCGTAAAGGCCACCTGCATTTCGGCCCGGACCGACATGATCATCGGGGCGGCGTCCCTCATCTCCGAATACAACGGTGTCTCCCGGGCAAGCCATATACGGAGCAAGATCAACGAAATGATGATCACCTCCAATATCGGGTGGGGGTGCGTCCTCGGCGCCGTGGCCAATTCGGTCCAGCATCCAAGCGGCATTCCGATCCCCGATATATCTCTCAGCAATTCCGGTCTCTATTACAGCAGGCTCAGATTCGTTGAATTCCTGGGCATGCTGATGGAGATCGCCGGCGGCGTGGTCACCACCATGCCGATCGAGGCGGATCTCAAAAACGAGGAAACGTGGCCCCTCATCGAAAAATACTTCAAGGCAAAAAGCGATATTCCCACCGAGGACCGGCTGAAGCTTCTTTATTTTATCCAGGAACTCACCGCGTCGCGATTCGGCGGCTATTTCCTTTCCAGCGCCATCTGCGCCGTGGGAACACCGGAGACCAATAAACTCGAAGTGCTCAGAAACTACGATCTTCTGACACAGATCGAAAACGTGAAGGACATCTGTAACATCAAAAGCTGAAGATGCATACAGATCAAGGAAGGAGGAAGTCATGACCGGACGCAATCCAATGATCGAGCTCTTGCAGAAAGAGACAACGCTGGGAGAAATGATCGAAAACAGGGCCCGGGAACTGCCCGACAAAACGGCATTGATCTTCTATGACACGGAGATCACGTACGGGGAGCTCAACGAGAAGATCGACGCGCTCGCCACGGCCCTTCTCGAACGGGGGATCACGGCACAGGACCGCATAGCCATTATCATGCCCACGAGGCCGGAGTTTCTGTATCTCTGGTTTGCCGCCTCGAAGATCGGCGCCTCTGTGGTGGGCCTCAATTTCCGTTACCAGCAGGAAGAAGTCGTTTACATGGTCACCAATTCAAAGCCGTCGGTCCTTGTCTGTATCAACGAATTCGCCTTCACCAACTACAATACCTTTCTCTCGGAGATCAAGGACAGGATCCCCTCGGTAAAGCAGTTCATCTTTCTCGGGAAGACGGAATTTCCCGGTGCCATCGACCTCGATACGCTCATCGCGACCGAACCGGATCGTGCCGCGTTATCGAAAGCGGCGCAGGCAGTGACGGGGAAAAATGATAATTTCATCATTTACACCTCGGGCACGACGGGAAAACCGAAAGGGGCCGTCCTGACCCAGAAAAGCATCCTGGCGATGATGAAAAGCTGGACAAAGAACCTGGAGCTGTCACCGGAAGACAGGATCCTCTGCATCCTTCCCCTGAACCATGTGGGAGGAGGCACGATCATGGCCCTCTCTTCGCTCGCGAGCGGCATCACCCTCGCTCTGCACGATATGTTCGTCCCCGACCAGGTCGTTGATATAATCCGGAAGCACAACATCACCCTCTTCGGCGCCGTTCCCACTGTTTTTGAGATCCTCTTTGCCGCCCTCCCCGATCTGGAGGCCGGCATGTTCCCAAGCGTTAAACTGACCGCCTACGGCGGTTCCCCGGCGACCCCGGAGGTCCTTAAGTTAATGAAAAAGAAGTTCGACGCGCCGGTCATGGCCTGTTACGGCTCCACTGAAACGAGCGGGTTCATCACCTACACGAAACGGGACGATCCCTTTGAAAAGGCCATGACGGCAGGGCGGGTACCCGAAAGCGTCGAGGCGAAGATCGTCAAACCCGATACACGGGAAGAACTGCCCGCCGGGGAGATCGGTGAGATCGCCGTCAGATCCGACATGGTCTTCGACCGCTATCTCGACATGCCTGAGGAAACGCAACGGGCCTTCGATAAAGACGGCTGGTTCTACATGGGTGATCTCGGTTATTTTGACAAGGACGGTTTTCTCGTCATCGCGGGGAGAACCAAGGAGATGTATATCTCCGGAGGATTCAACGTCTATCCGAAGGAAGTTGAGGACTGCCTCGCTAACCATCCCGATGTGATCATGGCGGCTGTCGTCGGAGTTCCCCACGCCATCATGGGTGAAACGGGCGTCGCCTTCGTGATCAAGAACCCTGCGTCGGAGATCACCGGCGAGGACCTCAAGGAATTCTGCAAACCCAGACTGGCCGATTACAAGGTGCCGTCGAAGGTCTTTCTCGAAAACTCACTTCCCATGACCACCATCGGAAAGGTGCAGAAAACGGTCTTGCGGGAGACGGCCTGCGAGAGGCTGGGCCTGAAATAAGGCCGGCTGATCAGGGAATACAATTGTCTTTTTGCAAAGGATCGGTGGGCGGACCACGGTGAGCCCGCGTGATATCGAACCCTATCCGACACGGGTCACTTTGTCGTTTTCTGAATGATATTTGTGTTCGTTTTCTGAGCGATAAAGCTGGCAATGCTCATCGCCGTGTCATTCGACAGTTCCTTCCGTATCTGCGCTCTGCCATGAAGTTCCGTCCTTGAAGACAACCGTGATGGATATTCTTTTTTGTGGCGATTTCCTGTTTTTGATAACTCCCTGCATTCTTGGGGAATTGGTCGGCACCGGGCAATAAGGTGAAAAAGATATACGGAGCAAGCAGGAACAATAACGGCGATTGCGAATAATGCTATGAATGAAGACACGTTGCTTTCAATTATTTTGGTCAACGTGGTCAACTCCTGCTTTCTTGATTGGTCAATTGTCCTTATTGATGAGATTGACGATTATGGTCGTTATGACGTCTTTCTCCTTCGGATCGCTCATGGCGATCATCAACGTTAATGCCACCAAAGCGTTATCCGCTATCCTTTTTACTCCGTCGGGTCTGTAAAGCAAACCATTCCGTTCAAGAAACCAGGTAAAGATGGCAGCGGCAATACGCTTGTTCCCGTCCACGAATGAATGATTCTTTACAATGAAATACAGGAGATGGGCTGCTTTTTCTTCGATGCTGGGATACAGGTCCTTGCCGTCAAACGTCTGGTAAATCGTATCGAGAGAGCTGCTGAACGAGTTATCCTTTTCTTGTCCGAACAGGGTGGAATCGCTGAATCTTCCCCGCATTGTTTTAATTGCCTTCTTCGCCTCTTTATAGGTGATTTGTTGTACGGTCCGGTCGGATGTGCCGCCTAACTCAAGCTTTCCGTAGTCGTACCGGTCAAGCGTGTCCAGAGCATAGTTGAAATCACCGATGACTTTCAGAAGGCCTTCCGATTCAGTGGTAGAAAGAAGTTTGCGGTCTGTTATATTTTCGATGAGCCTGATCGATTGTTTGAGTGCTTCGTATTTTTCGATCTGTGCCTGCAATCTCTTTTCATTAAGGGCATAACCGGTAACGAGATACTCTTTCAGTATTTTGTTGGCCCAGATGCGGAACTGGGTGCCCCGTAATGAATTGACACGATAACCGACAGAGATGATCATATCCAGATTATAAAAATCGATATTACGCGTTATTTCCCTGTCACCCTCAATTTGAACTGTTGCATTTTTTGCAACAGTTGACTTTTTCTCAAGTTCCCTTTCCTTAAAAATGTTGCGTATGTGCCTGGATATTACGGATTTATCCCTGTCGAAAAGCAAAACCATCTGATTCAAACTCAGCCAGACCGTATCCTTAACCAAACTCACTTCCAGTAATGTCTGGCCGTCATCCGTCTGATAGATAACGATTTCCCCTGTGTCTGATCGCTCGTTCATGTATCGGCATTTCCTTTCGCATAAAGGTTTACGCCAATGCCGCATCCATGATCTCAGAGATATCCTTGATGGCCAGGTCGTTTTCCAGCCCCTCTGCCTTGAGGGCGTCCTCCAGCATCATCATGCAGACAGGACACGACACGGCCAGGATGCTTGCTCCGGTCTCGTGTGCTTCCCTGACCCTGATCCTGCTCGGTGTGTTTTCCCCGCCGCCTATGACATCAGTGTAAAAGTTGCCGCCTCCACCACCGCAGCAGAAAGAGTTTTCCTTCGTTCTCTCCATTTCTATCAGCTCGATCCCGGGAATGGCGGTCAAAATTTCCCGCGGCGCGTCATATTCATTATTGTACCTGCCTAAAAAACAGGGGTCATGATAGGTTACTTTTGCCTTGAATCCCCTGGAAACATCCAACTTTCCGCTTTTGATCAGATCGCGAAGGAGTTGCGTGTAATGGAATACCTCAAATTCATCTGAGTAGTTATTTTTCAAGGTATTGTACGAATGGGGTGAAAGAGTGACGATCTTTTTCACTCCAAGTTCTTTGAATGTCTTAGTATTTTCCTCTTTCAGGAATTCGAACAGGCCCTTTTCACCAAGCATATCCACTTCATTTCCATCGCAGATCTCCCTGCTCCCTAAAATGCCGAAGGAAAGGCCGGATCTCAACAGTACATTTCCCAATGCCCTGGCGGCTTTCTGGCTGACGGTATCATAGGATCCGACGCACCCGACATAATAGAGAAATTCATCGTCTTCTTCATAATGCCGTATGTCTGTGTTTTCAGCCCAGTTGTCTCTGTTCTCCTTCAGTTCCCGATAAGGATTGCCGTAGTCGTAAACATTTTTCAAGAACTGGCTGACCATCGGGGGCATGAGCTGTCTATCTACCATTTCCTCCCGTGCCGCTTTCAGAACATGTACGATATCATCATGAAACTGGAATTTGCATTCCTCACTGCAATTCCGGCACATGGTGCAGGAATACAGGATCTCGGAGAAGTGTTTGCTGGGTTTGAGCTTTCCCTTTACCAGAGAGGCATATATCAGCCACATCAATCCACCGGGGGAATAACTTTCTAAACGGGCCTTGCTGTATATGGGGCAATTAAAACCCACGTAAGAATAATCGCTGGTAAATTTGCAATAGCCGCATCTGAAGCATCTGTGTACCATGTCTTTATAGTCTGCAAGTGCCATTTATTCACTCCAATTTCCAGGGTTCATAATAGCGTTTGGATCTAATGCTTTCATCACCCTTTTCATGAGGTTTATCGTATTGGGATCCATCTTCTGCACCATCAACCGTTGTCCCGGCGCCTCAGCCTTCCATAGAACACCCCCTACGTCCAAGATCATTTTGTTCGTCTCATCGATCGCGTTCCTTACTTTTTCGACATCCTCATCGTCGGCACGGTTCAGACAATACGCGAGGCCGCACATCATGCTGTGCCCGCTGGTGAGGAGCTGATACCCGAGCAGGTACGGCTGTCCATACTTGTGGGCGATCTCCACCGACCTGGTAGATGCTTCAGGGACCTTCTCTATCGGCACTATCCCTCCCGTATATTCGAAACCGCCCCCCTGTTTCGCGTCTGCCGCCATGACGCCCAGGGTGACCGGAGGAACCGGCAATCTGGCTTCCCGCATGCGATCGGCATGTTTCCCTTCCACGAGCGTGATCTTCCCTTCATATTTGCGGAGAAGCTCTATATGAAGTTTTTTCTTCAGTTCGAATTCCTCTTCATCCTGGGCGGAAACGATGGGGACATAAAGGATGCCCTGTGCCCATGGAGGCCATTCCTGCGATATGATGAACAGATTGTCCATGAGGTTCAGTTGCGTGATATCGAATATGAAATCCGGCAACAGATCAAGTTCGTTGGAGGTGAATGTCAACAGATCTCTGAACTTCGGTTTTGGAAAAAGCTGGAGTGCTATCTTGGTAATGATACCGGTCGTCCCAAGCCAGCCGATGAACAGACCCATAAGATCGGGAAGCGGGTCCCTGGTGAACCAGTATGGGGAAACAGAACAGGAACCAAGCTTGCAGACTTCACCGGTAGGCAGCACCACCTCCATCCCATTGACCATCTGTGAATTGATCCCGCATGACACACTGAGGTGACCATGCCCCTGGATCACTACATTTCCAACAATGGTAGCCATGGGGGGAGCGTCGGGCATTGAATGTTCAAGATGGGGATAATTCTTTTGAAGATGAGAATAGAGGGCGCCCTGGGTGACGCCTGCTTCCAGCAGGGCATATTTGCTCTTCTCATTTATTTCGATGATCCTGTCCATTCTTTTCATGTCCAGGACGATCCCACCCTTAAGAGGTACGGCTAACCCGCTTAATGTGAGGCCGCCGCCCATCGGGGTGACCGGGATCTTTTCCTTGTTCGCCAATAGAACTATCTTCTGTACTTCTTCCACTGTCTTCGGCACGACAACATAGTCTGCTTTTCGCGGTTGTTGTGCCCCGGAATCTCTTGAATAAATATATAATTCCTCCTCCTGATCGGAGACGAACTCCTCTCCGACGATCTCAACTAAAGAACCATATATATCCATATTTCCTCCTCAGAATGTGTGTTTGCGCGAAGCAGGGGACCACGTGAACAGACACCGGAAGGTGCAGATCCGTTTAATTCTCCCAGTTTCCGGGATTCATGATACCGTTCGGGTCCAGAAGCTTCCTGACCTTCTTCATCAACTCCACTGTGTTGGGATCCATTTTCTCAACAATATATCTTTGTGCCTGAAGGTCTGCTTTCCACGGTATGCCTCCGAGCTCCAGGCCCATTTTGTTTGTGTCCTCCATTGCCGCTTTTGCTCTTTTTTCATCCTCTTCGTCGGCGCGGTTGAAGGAATAATTAAAACCAAACATCACTTCGTGGCCGGCGCTCATGACTTGATTCGCGCATTGGAACAGCATTCCATGCCTGCGAGCGATCTCTATGCCTTTTCTCCACGCCTCGGGAACCTTTTCAACAGGCATCATGATCCCACAGTACTGAAACCCGCCGCCCTTTCTGAAATCCGCCGCCACGGCTGCAAACGGAGGCTCCTCGAGGAATCTTTCCTTTGATGACGCCGGGATATCTCCCAGGAGCGTAACTTTATTTTCGCTGTCCCCGCACATCTCGGGGATCGTACCGAGCACCTTCCTCTTGTAGTCCATCTCTTCCTCGGAATCGCCGGATATGATCACCCCCGTGAATTGAAACCCTTTCATGTATTCCGGCTTCTCCTGTTCCATCATGCCGATATTGTCCGCCATTCTGGTCTGGGTGATCTTGTATACCAGGTCGGGGATCAGGTCCGGGTTCTGCGTGGCGAACAGGATCATATCTCTTTTTTCCGGCCTGGGGTAAAGCCTGAGCGAGGCTTTCGTAACAATGCCTGTCGTGCCGAACCAGCCGATGAAGAGACCGGTCAGATCAGGAAGCGGACCCTTGCTGAACCAGTGCGGCGAGGCAGAGCAGGAACCTACCTGGCATATTTCGCCCGTGGGCAATACCACTTCCATGCCATTCAGCATGTTGGAGTTATCGCCGCACTGGGCAAGAGAACCGTGTCCACGGATCAGTAGATTTCCCACCACGGTGGCTATACTGGGGGCTTCAGGCATTGAATGCTGAAAGTCTGGATGATGTTTCCTTAGATATGACAGTAAGGCGCCCTGAGAAACACCCGCCTCGATTACGACATATCTGCTCGATGTATTTACTTTAATTATCCTGTCCATTCTCTTCATGTCCATCACGATCCCGCCATGGACAGGTATAACCAGGCCATTCAGCGTGAGCCCCCCTCCCATGGGAGTAATGGGAACTTTTTCCCTGTTTGCCAGGAGAACTATTTTCTGAACCTCCTCTACTGTCTTCGGCACTACAACATAATCGACCTTGCGAGGTTCCGTGGTCCCTCCATCACAGGTATACATATACAGGTCTTCCGGTTCATTTGAGACGAAATCTTCACCGACAATAGCAACCAGCGAGTCGTATATCGCTTTCTCTCTGCTCATTTCGTAAGCTCCGGATGTGTTTATTTGGGATTGCAACGCAACTGTTACAATTCAACTGCGGCCAGTGTCAAGTGAAACTCCCATTTTTTTCATAAAAAGGCCAAGTCTACCGTTGACTCTTGCTATGTGACATTGCACCGATCCTGTCCTTGCCCAACAACCGCACCAAAGCCGAGCTTGCAACACCGCCGTTAGACCTCGATCACCGTCAGTTCCAGCGGCGTTTTAGAGAGCATTTCTCCCCCATCCCTGGTTACCAGTACCGGACATTCCAATCTCATGCCGCATACTCCGGGGACAGCCATTGCCAGAAATGCTACTTCGACAACGTTCTCCTCCAGGACAACATCGCAAAATTCATCATTGTCGATGATCGCCGGATACCATTCATGTCCGAACACACCCAGCCCGTGACCAAAGGAGGGAATCGTATACTGGGCGTAACCAAGTTCAGTTACCTTATCCATGACAGCCTTGAAAACATCACCGACCTTCTTTCCTGCCTTGAAATTCCGGACGATCGTTTCCGCTGTTGCCAGATAGGCGTCGGCAAGTTTTCCTTGTTCGACGGTCGGCGTTCCTAAAATGAAATTGTGGGCCAGGTCGGAAGGATACATCTGATAAAGCGGATGCAGGTCAACGATGATGTTTTCGCCTTTCTGCACGATCTTCTGGGTCGGCTGGGTTGTCCCGTTCATGGCATAGGTTGCCCTGTGTCCGGAAGCTACTTCTGATGATCCGGTCACCGCCCAGTGATACTCACTGCCGAGACGGCGCAGTTCCATTTCGCCGATGCCTGCTATTTCTGCTTCTGTCATGCCTACATCCAGTGCGTTCCGGACACAATGTATGCCGGAATCCGCGATGGCCGCTGCCTGCTGCATAAGATGGATTTCGCCCGGTTCTTTGATATAGCAGGCACGGTCAACAATCTTGATCGCATTGACAAACGTTGCTCTCGGCAGCGCATTTTTCAATAATTCGTATTCCGTAGCGAACAGATATCCCGTATTCCCGCGAGGAGAATGGCCGAGTTCGACCCCGATCCTGCCGTTCTCCGCACCGTTCTGTTTTATATTGAATATGATGAGGTCCATGAGATCCATGCCGGGGAGCGGTGCATAGGGTGAAATATTATGTAACCAGGACTCATTCTTGAGCCGCTCACAGTCAAGCAGCAAGGAGATAAGACCCGCAGTGCCATCTTTGGATACCACAACCGCGCTTCTCCAGGGGATGAACGCGCCGGCCACATAGCTCAGGCTGACCGTACGTGTACCCACAAAAATATCGAGATCGTCCTTCTTCATTCCTTCCAGTATCTTTTGGATACGCTTGTTATGATCGATATAGGTATTCATAAACCCTCCATTTTTTTAGCATTTGATGGAAATTTGCCCATGGGAGCGTGCTTCTGTCATTTGGAGAATAGAAAAATACGCCGGTGCATGTCAATGAAAACCGATACAAAGTAACCCGGCATAGAAAGTTTTAGGCAACCGATTTTTTGGTTTGATAATATGGCTTGACCCTGCGTATGAGTTGTATTACAGTGTCACACATGTAATTCATGTAAAGCAGAGAGGTTCAAAATGTCCAAAGTACTGAACGTCAGAATCGAAGAAGACCTGTCAGATCGACTTGATCTTCTGGCCAAGAAGACAAAACGTCCCAAGAGTTTTTACATAAAAGAAATCCTTACCCAGCATCTTGCCGAGTATGAGGATGCTTATCTCGCCCTTGATCGCCTGAACGACAGAAATGCCAAGTACTACTCGACAGAAGACATGGAGAATATTCTTGATCTATAATGTTCAATGGCATGAAGAGGCGGTAGGCGATCTCCAAAAGCTTGACCGGCAGAAACAGAAGAAGATTATAACGCGAGTCAAGGATTACCTTTCAAAAGATCCTTTCAGCTTGGGTAAACCGTTAAAGGGAGTATTCAAAGGTCTTTACCGTTACCGCTACGAATCATACAGGATAATTTACGCCATAGATCGTGAATCTGTGATCATTCTTATTTTGAGAGTTGGTGACAGGAAAAATGTTTATAATGATCCTATTATTGAAAATTAGGAGGATAAATTCTCCCTGAAGTGCTCAACGAGCTGATTTTATAGGTTAAAGCAAGGTTAAAAAAGATATTCGCTAAAATGCAAAAATAACGAATAAACTGGCGTGCATGGGAATCGAACCCGTTCGATGCTAAATTTATGGTAGCAATATCAGGTAGATAAGCTATTTGTAGTTTGTTAGGTTAAAGTTTGGTTAAAGTTCCTGTCATGTGGATATGATCGGAGATTTGATAAAAGAGCTATCATTGAGGAGGTAGTGGGTTACACCCTTCCGGGTTCAGATGTCGGCTTCGAAGCCATGAAAAAATGAAAGACTATTTCTTGTGAGTACTGTTGATAATGCAATAATCATTCATAGAATTAAGTGTAAGATGGTAATTCCTACCAGGTTTTCATGAAATATTGCGTATTTTGTGTCTCGAAGATCAGCTTCGATTTAATGGGCAAAAAAATAATAATCCATGATATCATGTATATAAAATAATGCATGTTACTGGGATTACTTTCACTGGTACACAAATTGCTTTTTTATGGAATGTTCCCGCAGAATACCCCACCCCTAGGTAGGGTTATTCAGCGGTGTTGTGATAATGAGCGTGGTGATTATTGTCTTTGTGTTGGTGACCAATAGTTCAATATATCATCATAAGATATTAAGTACGATTCATTATGCAATTTTCAAGTACTGGTAATAACATGTAAGGACACCGAGATAATTAAAGGATGTTCAATATCATGTTTACGAAAAGCAACAATAAAAGCAGCAAGAGGGGGTTTACGCTGATAGAGCTTATCATAGTCATCGCCATTATCGGTATTCTGGCAGCGATCGCCGTACCTCAGTACTCCAATTATAGGGTGCGAGGATTCAATGCAATGGCCCATGCAGATGCAAGAAATGCCTATACAGCAGCCCAGTTGTATTTTACCGAACACCATGATGACACGCTGGACCTTGCATTGCTTCAGGCATATGGGTTCCAACGATCAAATGGTGTAGTGCTTACAGTGTTGAATGGTACCATAGTAGGTTTGAGTATGACTTCGACGCATGCCATGGGTACACTCACTTACACGGTTGACGCCAACGGCAATATCACGTCATCGTAGTCATGAGAAAACATAATGGAATATAGACGCTGGCTTAGGTTTCGAAATTTATTTTGGATAAAAAAGAATTAATCGGTAATAAGAACCAACAGCCTTATGTACAGTTTTTCGGGGTACAAATATTCACGCGGTTTCTCTTGAGCACGTTCGTTCATACATGTTTAAAAGGCATTTTTTCTGAATATTCAACCTTTCAATGGGCAATCAATGAAAAGGCAGGGTGCCAATGACAACCCTGCCTTCTCGGTTTATTTTTTACATGTTATTGAACTTACAATGGGTAAAAGCGAACCTGAATCAGTTTTACACCATTATTGTCAATGTTCCAGAAGTACTCAACAAAATCGGCGATGCTGAAAACCCATTCATTCTCATACGAAATCATATACAGGGTAACTTCCGTATATCCCTCATCACAGGCTAATTCAGGATCTTTGATGTAATACTCATCGTATATGCCGTCTGCATCATTGTCGCGCGCACAGAACAAGGTGGATACATACTCACCTTCAGCTGGTTCCACCAGGTAATAGATACTGCCCGTCCACAGAAAGAGCCCGGTGATATCCACTGCCGTGGGTTTCCCCTTTGTGCGGGTAAACGACACATATTCAGTCTGGAATCCCGTTTCCGTCACCAGACCAAGGTACAGAAGATCGTTTCCATTTTCGTCCTCCACCAATGCCAATCCGGGATCATAGATTTCAATATCCGGATCATCAGTCGGCTTCGCAAGAACTCTGGCATATACTGCATAACCACCATCATTTTTCGGCAATCTCAGCTTTGCCGGATCGTTGGGAGCAAATCCCGAACACCAGTCCGTCACCTCAAGCTCCGTTGCGGCCGGAGCACTCTTGGGTCCCTTTTTACCCGATTCCATGAGAATCTCGATGTCATAGGCCTGCTCCGAATACTCAGGAACAAAGATCACGTTGCCATACACCGGTATGGGATTTCCTTGATCATCAAGAACCAGGTTTCCATATTCGTCCTGCAGATATTGCTGGTCAGGACATACAA